>CAIWTI010000261.1 GCA_903915545.1 uncultured Actinomycetes bacterium
CGCGCCGCCGCTGCCGAACCGAGACGACGTCGAACCGGGGTTGGCCAAGCAGATCGACGGTTCCAAGATCACCCGGGACGACAGCGGCACAACGCGTGCCGATGTCCGCCAGCCCGTTCGCGAGGTTGAAGAGGTGGATTCCGCTGTTGCTGCGGAAGTCGTGGTGGGCAACAAACGCAACCGTGGGCCGCACGGTGTCGCGACCAAGAAGCCTCCGCTTCAGGCTAACCCTGCTCCAACGAGTGCTTCCGATGCACGCCGCCCCAGTAGTCGAGCGGCTTTCCAACCGACGGGTCCTTCTGGAACACAACGTACTGGCGAGCGACGTCGGGTTTCGGGCCACGCCCGAAGCGTCGCGCCAGCGCGCGCCGTGTCTCACGGAACCGGCTGGGCAGCTGCGCGGCGATCGTCGTCGAATGAATCTGCCTCATACCGAGGCTTCGGAGTGTGACCTCAAGCCCTGGCGGTGTGAAGAACGTGCACGACGTCCAGTCCGGGGCGTAGGGCGACGCATCGACCGAGCACAACATGAGCTCCTCATCGCAGAACCGGCGGTCGCTCAGCACTGCTGTTTCGAGCGCAAGGATGCCGCCGTCGGCGAGAGCATCAACGAGCTTGCGGAGGCCGTAGACCGGGTAGCGAAGGTGGTAAAGCACGCCGTAACACAAGATCACGTCAAAGAGTCCGAACGTCTCTGGCGTCAGGTCGTAGAGGTTGAGCTCGTGCATCTCGACCTTCGACTGGAAGAACGGGATCAGAAGCTCAGTCGCTCCAGCCGAGAGGTCATTGTCGATCGCGATCACCCGAGTGGCGCCTGCGCGTTCGGCCGCGAAGGAGAAGAGCCCGTCGCGACAGCCGACGTCGAGGACCGTCTTGCCTCGAAGGTCAAGTGCCGCTTGCTCGGCGGTTATGCGCGCCCACTGATCGTCCTGCGGCCTTCCCCGGCGCGTCCAGATGTCCGACGTAACCTCACCGGCAACCTCAATCGCGTGGTACCACCGATAGTCACCGATCCGTGCAGCAACCTCGTCAGCAGTGAGGTTCGGCGCGGGCACCCGAGCGAGGATACCCCGATGTCGCCCCGTTCGTGCTCGGTTATCGTGAACGCGATGCGTCTCTGCTCGCCTGTTTCGAAGGCAATCCTGTGCGCATCGGGGTAGAGATTCGCCACATCATCCGCGGCTCATCGGGCGGCATCGCGCCGGTCATCCAGGGGCTGTTCGAGCAGATGGCGAGCGATCGACCAGAGATTGAGCTGGTCGTCTTTGGAACCGAGGCCAATCGAGAACTTCTCCCGGAAACGCTTGGGAACGTCCGGGTCGAGACGATTCCCGTCGAGGGGTTCTTCGACACCGTCGACCGAATGGCGCGCGAGCTCCGCATCGACGTGATGTTCCGGAGCTACCCGACCGTCGAAACGCTCGCCTTTCCGGCCGAGCGCCAGCTCTTCCTGATCCCCGACGGTCAGCACTTCGAGCATCCGGAATTCTTCGACGCCGGGACTCTGCGCAACAGAAAGCGCGCCTTTAGGATCGCCCTCGCCGGCCCAAGTGCCGTTGTCACGATCTCGGAGCACGCGAGGAACGTGCTCGCGGCGCAGGCCTCACCCGACTGCGAGATCGCCGTCGTGTACCCAGGGCTACCGCGTGCCTTAGCGACCGCCGACTCTGCCCAGGCAACTGCCGCCGAGCGCGCTGCCGTTCCCGAACGGCCGTTTCTGCTCTATCCAGCGAATCTTTGGCCGCACAAGAACCACGATCGACTGCTCGATGCCCTGGAACAGGCTCAGTGCGACCTTGAACTCGTCCTAACGGGCGATCCCAACGGCTGGAACGCGATCCACGCGCGGCATCGCGGCGTCCCGGTCCGTCATCTCGGTTACGTGAGTCCGGCGCTCCTTCGGCTGCTCTACGAGGAGACAGTCGCGCTTGTCTTTCCGTCGCTCTATGAGGGCTTCGGCCTGCCGCTGCTCGAGGCATTTGCCTGCCGAACGCCGGTCGTGTGTTGCGACGCCGGCAGTCTCTCTGAGGTGGCGGGTGACGCTGCCCTTCTGTGCGACGCAACCGATACGGCCTCGATCGCTGCGGCGATCGAGCGAATCGCGAGCGACCTCCCGCTTCGGGAGAGCCTCGTCGCCAGCGGGGAGGCACGCCTGGCTGCGTTCAGCTGGGAAGCAGCAGCCGCGACGCTCATGGAGACGATGGAGGGGATTGCGAGCCGCCAGGCGCGTCGCCCTGCGACGGCCGACGCGGTACCGCTTGTCTCGATCGTGACGCCCTCCATGAATCAGGGTCGGTTCCTGCGCCGGACAATCGACAGCGTGCTTGCCCAGACCTATCCGAACATCGAGTACCGCGTCGTTGACGGCGGCTCAACGGACGATTCACTCGACATCTTGCGCTCGTACGGCGATCGACTTCGCTGGACGTCTGGGCCTGACGGTGGACAGACCGACGCGATTAACCAAGGCTTCGCCGAGAGCAATGGCGAGATCGTCGGGTTTCTCAACTCCGACGACGTGCTGCTTCCCAACGCGGTCGCGTCGGCGGTCACCCATTTTTCCGAGCGTCCGTGGTGCGATCTCGTCTACGGCGATGCAGAGCTGATCGACGAGGATGACGAGCCGATCGGCTTCTACCCGACGGCGGACTACTCGTTCGACCGGCTCGTCGACGACTGCTGCATAAGTCAGCCAGCAGCGTTCTGGCGCGCGAAGGCGGCGTCGACCGTGGGGCCGTTCGATGCCAGCCTGACCTATGCGATGGACTTCGAATACTGGCTCCGGCTCGACCGGTCGGGCGCCGTGCTTGAACACCTTCCCCAGACGCTCGCCCGCGCGCGGGTGCATGAGTCAATGAAG
>CAIWTI010000262.1 GCA_903915545.1 uncultured Actinomycetes bacterium
CGACGTTCCTCGCGATCGAGTCACGCGTGCGCGCGCCGCTCGTCCCGCTCGGCTTTATCAAGCTGCGCAACCTGACCACAGCAAGCGGTGCTGGAATCCTGTGGTCAGCCGGAATGTTTGCGTGGTTCTTCCTGTCGGCGCTCTACCTGCAGATCGGCCTCGGCTATCGACCGCTGCTCGTTGGTCTGGCGTTCCTGCCTTCGAACGCGATCATGATGGCGTTCTCGATCGGCCTCTCGGCGAAGGTCGTGATGAAGTTCGGCACTCGTATTCCGCTCGCGCTTGGTCTGGTGCTCACCTCGGCCGGTCTCGTGCTGTTTTCGCGCGCGCCGGTGGGCGGAAGCTTCGTGCGCGACGTGCTGCCGAGCATGCTGCTTCTAGGGATCGGCGCGGGCCTGTCGCTCAATCCGATCATGCTCGCCGCCATGAGCGAGGTTCCGCAGCACGAGTCGGGGCTCGCCTCAGGGGTCGTCAATACCGCGTTCATGATGGGCGGCGCGCTTGGCCTGGCCGTGCTCGCGAGCGTTGCTGCCTCGCACACCTCGTCGCTTGAGTCAGGCGGCCTGGGCGAGACGGCCGCCCTTGTGGGCGGCTACCACGCGGCGTTCCTTGTCGGCGCTGTCTTCACGCTCACTGCTGCCGTACTTGGTGCGGTGTTCGTGCGCGAGATCGTCGCCTCCGCGCCGCATCTCCACATGCCCCATCACGAACACCAGCACGCGGGCGAGCCGGAGTTCGAAGGCGCTGCGGACTAGCCTGGCCGATTAGGCTGGAGCAGGCTCGGGGGCGACGCGGCGTTCGAAGATTGTCGGCCGGTTGATCGCGAGCGAAAGCGCCGAGGCGAGCAGACAGAGGACGCCCGCGCTGACGAACGCGTAGGTGTACGTCCCAAACCATCCACGCGAAGCACCTGCGAGCCACGCTGCTGCGGCTGCGCCAAACTGGTGCGACGCGAAGATCCAGCCGAACACGATCCCGACACGCTCCCGGCCAAAGGTGTCGGCGGTCAGGGCGACCGTTGGCGGCACCGTCGCCACCCAGTCGAGCCCGTAGAAGACGGCGAAAGCGACGAGCGCGTAGCCCGAGCCGAACGCGGCTGGGAGCGCGATCACGGCGAGCCCCCGCAGGCCGTAGTACCAGGCGAGCAGGTGCCGCGGATCGACCTTGTCGGTAAGCCAGCCCGAGGCCGTCGTGCCGATCACATCGAAGAGCCCCATTAGCGCGAGCAGCGACGCCCCCGTGACGGCGCGCATGTGATGGTCGATGGCTGCCGGAATCAAGTGCGTCCCGATCAGGCCGTTCGTCGAGAGGCCACAGATGAAGAACGTTGCCGAGAGCAGCCAGAAGACGCGCGATTTGAAGCCCAACAGGAGACCATCGATCGCCGGTCGGAATGGTCGGGGTGAGCGCTCGGGCACGGGAACGGGCTCGGTTGCTCCGTACGGCTCAAGCCCCATCGACTGGGGACGGTCGCGCACGACGATGGCGACGACAGGGAAGACGATCAGCATCGCGACGAACGCCACCGACAGGGCGGCCCAGCGCCACCCGTAGGCCGTGGCCAGCCAGGCGAGCGCCGGCAAGAAGATCATTTGGCCGCTCGCGTTACTTGCAGTCAGGATCCCGGTGACAAGGCCACGGCGTGTCGAGAACCAGCGGTTCGCGATCGTCGCGGCGAGCGGTACCGAGACGGCACCGGTGGCGCCGCCAACGACGACGCCCCACAGCAGATCGAGCTGGTACGACGCGTTCATCACCGTCGTGAGGCTCGCCCCGATCGCAATCGTCGTCACAGCGATCAAGATCACTTTGCGCACGCCAAAGCGATCCATCAGCGCGGCCGAAAATGGTGCGGTCAGGCCGAAGAGCAGCAGGCCGATGGCGATCGCGATCGAGATCGTTCCCCGCGACCACCCATACTCGTTCTGCAGCGGCACGATGAGCACGCCCGGCGTCGCGCGGAAGCCTGCCGTGGTGATCAGCGTCACGAACGTGACGATCACAATCAGCCACGCGTAATGCAGCGGCCGCCCGATCAGGCGTTCGATCATGCTGCGAACGGCGGTGGGTCGAGCTGCTGCTCGTCCCACATACGGCGGACGCCAGGAAGCGCGTAACACCGTTCGGCATGTGCGCGAATCGCTGGGCGATCCCACGCGGGCGGATCGAGTCGGCGGCCCCAGCGCACGAGCATCACCAGGAACAGATCGGCGACGGTTCGCGTGTCGCCGGCTATCCACTCACGGTCGGTGAGGCGCAATTCGATTCGGTCAAACAGCGTCGCGAGCTCGGCTGCTGCGGTCTGGGAGACACCTGCGGTGCCATACCGCTCTGGATAGAAGTACCGCAGGAACCCGGTCTGCACCGTGTTTGTGAGGTGAATCAGCCAGCGGTAGACCTCTGACCGTTCATCCGTTCCGGGCGGTGGCAACAGGTTGGCCTCTGGATGGCGCTCTGCGAGGTGCAGGAGGATCGCAGCCGATTCCGTCAGCACGAGGTCACCGTCGATCAGCGTCGGCACGAGCCCTGCAGGGTTTACGCGGCGGTACGACTCCGGCACATGTCCGTCGGCGCCAGTTTCGACGAGGACAAGCTCATAGTCGAGACCAATCTCGGCAAGAGCGGCGTGCGGAGCCATCGACGCCGTTCCGGGGCGGTAGTACAGGCGCGTACCCATCGCGTCATCCTACGGACGCCAGCGGCGCTCATGCCGGGCAGAATCACGGCGTGAGCTTTGGGCAGACAGCGTTCGTGTTCGTTGCCGGGTTGATCACTGCGCTCGCGACAGGGCTGGGCGCGCTGCCGTTTGCCATCGGCCGGAAGTTCACGAACGCGTGGCTTGGCCCCGCGAATGCACTGGCAGGTGGCGTGATGCTCGGTGCCAGCGCGGGCCTCCTCATCGAGGGCGTCGATCGCAACGCGTGGCGCACTGCGCTTGGCGTGGCGCTCGGCGTGATCTTTATTGCTGCGGCGGCGAAGCTGCTTGGCGGGCACGACGACCTCGAGCTTGGGTCGCTTCGTGGCGCGGATGCCCAGCGAGCCCTGCTGATCGTGGGCGTGATGACCGTGCACTCGGGAGCCGAGGGGATCGGAGTTGGTGCGTCGTTCGGCCCGAGTCAGGCGTTCGGGATCATCATCGCGCTCGCGATCGCCGTGCAGAACATTCCGGAAGGTCTCGCGATCTCTCTGGTGCTGGTTCCGCGCGGGACGTCGGTTCGCTCCGCCGCGTGGTGGAGCATCTTCTCGAGCCTCCCGCAGCCGATCCTCGCGGTACCTGCCTATCTGTTCGTCGCGACGTTTGCGGGCGTGCTTCCGGTCGCGCTCGGGTTTGCCGCGGGAGCGATGGTGTGGATGGTGATGGACGAGCTGATCCCCGACGCGCTTGAACATTCGTCCCGTCGCACCGTTGCCGGTGTGTGCACCGGGTCGTTTGGGGCGATGCTCGCCCTCCAGCTTGTTGTTACCGGCTAGGAGGCAGCGCTACGACGGGCGAGTTCTGCCCGAACCGCAGGTGCAACTTCGGTGCCGAAGAGCTCGATCGAGTGCATCAGCTTGGCGTGGGGAAGCGTGCCCACGCTGAACTGGATCAGGAAGCGGTCGTGGTTGAAGATCTCGTGCTGGAAGAGGATCTTCTCGACGATCTGCTCTGTGGTCCCCACGAAGTTCGCGCCCCGGATCGTTGCGGCGGCGTCGTAGTCGGGGCGGCCCATCGGCTGCCAGCCGCGCTCGCGACCGATGCGGTTCATCATCTGCGACGCGTACGGCCAGGACTCATCGAGCGCCTGCCTCGTGGTGTCGGCGATGTACCCGTGCGAGTTGATGCTCAGCGCGGGAACGGGATCGTGTCCGGCTTCGCGTGCCGCCCGGCGGTGGAGCTCCGCGAAGGGTGCGAATCGCTCCGGCATTCCGCCGATGATCGCGAGCGCCATCGGCAATCCCAGCCGGCCCGCGCGCAGC
>CAIWTI010000263.1 GCA_903915545.1 uncultured Actinomycetes bacterium
CGCCTCCGTCAGCCGTGGCTGAAGCTGGAAGAAAAGCTCCGCGACGTGTCGCTCGGAGCCCTCTGGCCCCTCGAGGCGCGGCAGCTCAGTCGGTACGTGGCGGGCGTCCTTGACGAAGATCTCACCGCGGGCGTTGACGAGGCCGGTCGCGCCCCAACGCGCGCTCGCTGACTGCTCGGTGACCTGCACCGCAAGCGCGTCGGGCCAACGGCGCTGGATGCGGGCATGATCGACCCATGGCAGGCCCTCGATCGCCTGCTGCAGAGACTGCAGGTCGGCGGTCACGAAGCCGCCCTTCAATCCACTGCGAACCACCTGCTCGACGTCCAGTGGCGAGACCCTCTGGAACGGAGCGGCAACTTCAATACGACGAACCGGGCGATCAAGCGCCAAGGCAATCACGACACCGAGGGCGACGACCCCGAGCACGCCAAGACCCGCCGGCGCGAAGCGCGCAACGTCGATCTTAGGCCACCAGATCTTGCGTGGCGTTTTCTCGGCGCGAGCACGGTTCTTCGCGCGCCGCGGCCACAGCGAGGCGAGCACGCTCACGTGCGCACCCCAGCCGACGAATCAATGCTCGTCTCCAGGATCCGCCAGACCAATTCGTCGAATTCGATACCGGCGACGCGCGCGGCCTTCGGCACCAGTGAGTGGCTGGTCATACCGGGCGTCGTATTGACCTCGAGCAGGAAGTTGGCGCCCGACTCGTCACGCATCAGATCAACACGGCCCCACCCGCTCGCACCCGACGCCTCGAAGGCCCTGAGCGCAAGCGCTCGCATCTCGGCGTCGGCGGCCGGCTCGAGGCCCGGACAGAGATACTGCGTGTCGTCAGCGACGTACTTCGCGTGGTAGTCATAGTAGCCTTTCGCCGGCACGATACGGATCGACGGCAGCGCTGTACCACCGAGGATTGCGACCGTGTATTCGCCGCCCTGGATCAATGTCTCCATCAGCAACTCGCCGGAGTAGCGGGTCGCCAGCTCAATCGCGGCAGGCAGCTCCTCTGCTGCATACACTCGGCTGACGCCCACGCTGGAGCCCTCGAGCGACGGCTTGACGATGAGCGGCAGACCGATACGCGACGCCGCTGCGCCGACATTGCCGCCGCGCGGCAGCCGTTCGTACCGAGGCGTTGGCAGTTGGTTCGCGATCCAGACTTCCTTGGTCCGAACTTTGTCGAGCGTCAGCGCCGCACCGAGCACCCGCGAACCGGTATACGGAACGCCGAAGGCCTCGAGGACACCCTGGGCAACGCCATTTTCGCCGGCTCCACCATGCATGATATTGAAGACACGGTCGTAGCGATGCGCGACCAGTCCTGCCACCAACGCGGGAATACCATCCACTGCGGCGACATCGACGCCGCGACGAACCAGCGCCTCGCGGACGTTGCGCCCGGACTCGAGTGAGACCTCACGCTCGGAGGTATCGCCCCCATAGAGCACGGCGACACGACCAAACGCAGCAGCGTCTGCGATGCGGGACGGCGCCAACACGCGTGGATCGGTCATGCGGACTCCCCGACGATGCGAACTTCCGGCACCAGACGAACACCCTGCTGACGCGCCACCTCGTTCTGGACGTGACCGATCAGCCGCTCGAGGTCGGCCGCCGATGCCTCGCCCTCGTTCAGAAGAAAATTGGCGTGCTTGGTCGACAC
>CAIWTI010000264.1 GCA_903915545.1 uncultured Actinomycetes bacterium
CTTTTTGCATTCTCAAACGTAGTAAAGACTATAAAGAAGCCACCACCACCACCACCACCAGAGTGCTTCTTCTCAGAATTTGGAATAAAATGAGATAAATTCACCTGCCAATCCCTTGACCAGATTGCAACCTCTCTGGATCAGGTGGCCTGATGAGTCTTCAGCTTTACGCTATCGGTGAGGTTTACGTCAACGGGGCCAAGCTCGCCGAAGAGGCGCAGAAAGCGGCGACGGAGATCTCGCAGCTCGTTGGTGAGATCCAGGCCGAGACGCAGAACGCCGTGCTCGTTGTCGAGGACAGCGTCGAGCGCACCGAGGCTGGAGTCGCGGTTGTCGATCAGGCCCGCGTTGCGTTTGCCGCGATCGGTGATCGGGTTGGTGACATCACAAGCCGCATCGAGGAGCTTGCCGTTTCGACCGCCGAGGTTGCCGCCGTTGCCGAGCAGTCGTCGGCCTCGGCTGAAGAGGTTTCCGCTTCGTCGCAGCAGACGTCTGCCGCAACGGAAGAAGTCGCGGGTGCTGCGCGCCGTCTCGCAAGCACCGCCGAAGACCTCGAGCAGATCGTCTCGGGCTTCAACATCGCCGCCTAGAGGCGCTCACACTCACCTAATCGGGGGGTTTCGACGAGCGCTCGGAGGCGTAGGCTCGGGGCACGCAAATCGACGGAGGCATTGGCATGACCGGATCTGGAACACACAGCGAACCTTGGACACTCACAACCCCGCCCGGGTCATCGGAGTACACGGCGTGGCGTGATGACGCAGCCGATCCACCTGCGCTTGTCGTCCAGGTAGGAACCACGCAGCTGCGTTACCACCTCCGGGCGATCGAGGATCTTCACGCGATGCTGAAGAGCGCCGACGATTGGGTGCTGCTCGGCAGCGCCGACGAAGGGAAAGACCCAGCAGAGGGGACCGTCGAGGCGTGGGGTCGTTCGCCCGAGAATCCCGTTGGTGGCTGGTACGGACTGAAGAAGGGCCTGCGTGGACGCTTCGGGATGTACGTGCCGCCCGTCCTTGAGCACCTCGGCCTAGCCGAGGTCGAGCACAACCCACGGAACAATCGGATGCGGGCGCTCTAGCCGAGTTCAGGCGTGTGCTCGCCGAGATGCGGCGGCGCGAGATACGGGAGCAGAAGGTCGCCGTCGACCCTGATCGGTGTCAGCACCTGACGATTCCCGTCAGGCCCTGGAGCAACCGTGCGGGCATCCGGTGCTTCAAGAGCTTGAGCGAGCGATCGAACGGTGGCGCACGGGATGCCAGCTCGCTCAAACCGCTGTTCCCACACGAGAGCTGACCCGGCCGCAAGGCGCTCTTCAAGCAGCACCCGAAGCGCAACGCGGTTTGTAATCCGCACGGCGTTCGTCGCGAATCGCTCGTCGTCGGCGAGTTCAGGAACGCCGAGCTCCGCGCAGAGAAGCCGAAACTGGGCGTCCGTTCCAACGGCGATCACGACGTCGCCGTCGTTTGTGGCGAACACGCTGTAGGGCGCGAGGTTGGGATGCTCGTTGCCAGCGCGGGCGGGCATGTCACCGCAGGCGAGGTAATTCTGCGCCTGGTTGATCAGCAACGCGAGCGTCGCTTCGTAGAGCGACACCTCCACATGCGCGCCTTCGTCCGTATGCGTTCGGCGGTAGAGCGCTGAGGTGACGGCTGACGCTGCGAATAGGCCGGCGGCAATGTCGGACACGGCAACACCGACCTTGGTCGGAGGCCCATCAGCTGCACCGGTGATCGCCATCAATCCGCCGAGCGCCTGGGCGGTGAGGTCGTAGCCGCGCCGGTCAGGTTCGGCAGGTCCGAAACCCGAGATGACGAGGTAGATCGCGCGAGGATTCAGGACACGCACGCGCTCCCAGCCAACGCCAAGTTCGACAGCTACACCGAGAGTGAAATTGTGGACGATGACGTCAGCTGCGAGCAGGAGGTCATCGAGCGACGCGCGTCCAGCGTCCGATTTGAGATCGAGGACGACCGACTTCTTGTTGCGATTGGCGGCAAAGAAGTATGCCGCGGTGTCGTCTGCGAAAGGCGGCCCCCACCGGCGCGTCTCGTCGCCAGCCGGGGACTCGACCTTGACGACGTCACAGCCCAGGTCGGCGAGCACCATCGTGCAGTAGGGCCCGGCAAGGATGCGACTGAGGTCGAGCACCTTCACTCCGTCGAGCGGACGCGCTATGTCGCGGGGAGTGTGGCCCCAGATGTCGGAATCGTTGCTCGAGCCCGTCACGGCACGGAGCCTACTCCGTGTGTCGAAGGCTCAGCCTTGATCGTGGGCGTGCACAAGTCTTCGTGCATCGGCAATTGCTGATGGCGTATCGGGGAACACGCGTCCCGCGCTTCGTAGATGTTCCGCCACGCCAAGCGCTGCGATCACGGCGTCGTGGCCTGGCTTGATGCCCGAGAGGAGCACGATGATTCCGCGTCGCTCAAGATGCTCGATGGCTTCGCCGAGAACGTGCGCGCCGGTCGCGTCGAGCGTTGTCACGCGCGACATGCGCAGGATGACGACGCGCACATCGGCCGTTTCGGTCAGCCGCATCAGAAAGCGTTGCGCGGCCGCAAAGAAGAGCGGGCCATCGAATCGATACGCAACGATGTGCTCGTTGAGGAGGGCGCGTTCTTCAACTGAATGCCCGGCGTGGTCGATCGGCAGGTCGTCGTCGACGCTCACGCTGCGGGCGACCTGGCGCAGCGCGAGGACGATCGCGACCCCAACTCCAACGGCGATCGCCGTCACAAGGTCGAAGATCACCGTGACACCGAGGGTCAGCAGCAGCACGGCGGCGTCACCTCTGGTCGCACGGATGACGGGCAGAAGTGATGTCGAGGCGACCATCTTCACCGTCGTCGCAAGCAGCACACCAGCAAGCGCTGCGACGGGAATCGTCCCCACGAGCGGTGCCGCAGCAAAGATGACGGCCCCCAAGATCACCGCATGCAGCAACGAGGCAAGGCGGGTTGACGCACCGGCCCGAACGTTCGTCGCAGTACGCGCAATCGCTCCCGTTGCCGGTACGCCACCGAAGATCGGGGCGGCGAGATTTGCGAGGCCCTGCCCGAAGAGCTCGCGGTCGGGGTCGTGTCGCTCGTTCACGCTCATGCCGTCGGCAACGGAGGCGGAAAGAAGGCTCTCAAGGGCAGCGAGCGCGGCCACAGCAAGCGCCGACGGCAGGAGGGCCTGAAGATCTGATGCGTTCAGAAAGCCAATTGATGGCCCCGGCAGTGTTCGCGGCAAGTGCCCAAGCGTGTGCACGTGGATGTCGAACGCTCGCACGATCACGGTTGCGAGCGCGACAGCCATGAGTGGCACCGGCAGGCGTGGTCGCTTGCGCGGCGCGAGCAGGATGACGGCGATCACTGCCGCAGCGACGAGGATCGGTGCAGCTTTCGGGTGTTCCACCCATGCTCGTGTCGCGTCGAACGCGTTCTCCCCCACCTTCTTTGAGGTCGACGAGGATTGACCGAGTGCAGAAGGCACTTGCTGCAGGGCGATCACGACCGCGATGCCGGCCGTGAACCCCTCGACGACGGGGAGCGGCAGATATCGGGCGTACCGACCAACACGCGACAACGCGAGCACAACGAGCACAACCCCTGCCATCAACCCCACCATCAGCACACCGTGCGGGCCGAACTTCGCGGTGACGGGAACGATCACGACCGTCATCGCGCCGGTGGGTCCGGAGACCTGGAGGTTCGAACCGCCGAAAACGGCGGCGACCGCACCCGCAACGATCGCGGTGACAAGGCCCGCCTCAGCACCGAGCCCGGAGCTCACGCCGAACGCAAGGGCAAGCGGCA
>CAIWTI010000265.1 GCA_903915545.1 uncultured Actinomycetes bacterium
AGGTCCAGATCGTTGCGCCCACTGCCGACGCGAAGCCGGCCGAAGCAAAGCCCGCGGAAGCAAAGCCCGCGGAAGCGAAGGCGGCCGAGAAGGCCGACGGGGACGCGCTTGCGAAGGCAAAGGAGATTGCGCGCCGGGGTAACGCCGCGAGGCAGGCGTGGGCAAAGGCGCAGTCGGAGAAGGCAGACGCGGTGCGCGCCGCGGAGAGCGAGCGCGCCGCCAACGCGCCGCTCCGTGAGCGGATCGCCAAAGCGGAGCGACTCGAGGCGATGCTTCGATCCGACCCTCTCGCGGCGCTGCAGGAGCTGGGCGTCAAGGCCGAAGACGCCTACAAGCGCGCCGTACTGCAGGGCAAGCCAGAAGCGCTGATCGCGCAGCTACGCGAAGAGCTCGCGACCGAGCGGCAAGCCCGCGAGCAATTCCAGGCCGACGTCAGGGGACAGCAGCACGCGCAGCAGGTGCGCGCGCTCGAAGCCGATTTTCTGCGGCGCTGTGGGGAGACGGAGACCTACCCCGCCCTCGCGAATACGCCACCGTCGATCCTGCTTAAGGCCGCGGTCAAGCTGGGTGAGGAGCTTTTCGCGGCGACGAAACAGGGCTATACCAACCAGGAGCTGCTAGCATTTCTGAATCAGCAGTACGCCGCGCACCAGAAAGCAAGCGCGGGCGACAAAGCGGAGACGGGCACAAAAGCGGCATCGGGCGCCAAAGACAAAAAAGGCCCGGCGACGTCTCGGACGGTCAGCAACGATCTCGCAACGCAGTCGTGGTCCAAGCCCGCAAACTGGCAGGAGCTGGGCGATCTGGAGCAGCGGCGACTAATCGCCGAACAGGTCAAGGGCCGACTGATTTCGAAGCGGACGTAGCGGATCTCGCGAGGCACCTCGGGCCGACTTGCCCCGCTGGTGTCGAATAATCGCACCCAGTGGTGAGCGTGCCCCCGATCTCGCGGGTGCCCCATGGGTGTTTTCAATTTCGATGTAACGAACGCCAATTTTGTAACCAAGGTCCGATACGAGACCGCAAAGGTGGAGGAGCTCGTGCTTAAAAGCCCGACGCTCGCGATCATGCCGAAGCGGCCGGACTACGGAGGCACGAGCTACGTCGGCACCGCGATGTACGCGCCGATGGCGAGCGTGAGCGTCTCCGACGCCGTCGCATTTACGACCGGTACGCCGTCCCAGTTCGCCACATTCAATTGCCCCTGGAACAGCCTTTTCGGGTCGGCGAACCTCACCGGCTATGCGATCGATGCGTGCAAGGGCGACGAGAATGCGCTCGTCGACGTGATCTATCAGCAGGTGGATGCCGCGTATCTCGCGATGGGGATCGGGCTCGGGCAAGCGCTGTGGGGCAGCGGAGGCGGCTCGATCGCGCAACTGGTCGGTGGCACGATCGGCGGGACGGGGCCGTTTACGCTCACGATCCCCTCGCAGATCACCAACATGTATGCGGGCATGATCCTCAACTCGTCCGCGACGAACGGCAGCACGGGCTCAGTCAAGACCGGCTCCGTGATCATCCAGTCCGTCGACGTCAACGCGGGTACGTTCACGACGACCGCCAATTTCACGACGGGCATCCCGACTGCCGCGAACACGGACTATCTGTTTCCGCAAGGCGCGTTCGGAGCGTTCTTGACCTTCCCGATCCCCAACTGGATCCCGTCGTCGGCCAATCGTCCGATCGTTACGGACAATTTCAATGGCGTGAATCGCTTCACCACGGACCCCGCGCGACTCGCCGGCGTATTCTACGCGGGCGGCGGCGCGGACAAGGCCGAGTCGCTGCTCCAGACGCTGATCCTCGTCAACCGACTGCAGGGCTCGCCGACGCACGTCATGGCGAACAACCTCGATTTTTCCGACATACTCAAGGGGCTCACTGGACGCGTCGAATACTCTTCCGTCGAGGCCTTCAAAAACCCGCAGATCGGATTTGACGCCGTCAAGGTCGTGACGCCCGCGGGAACCGTGGAGATCATGCAAGATCCATTTGTGCCACAGGGCAGCGCATGGTCCCTCGACATCGGCGACTGGGTCATGCCGAGCATGGGCGAGGTTCCCAAGATCGGCGACATCGACGGGCAAATGTGGCTCCGGCAGAACGGGATCGACGCGTACTCGCTCCGTCTCGTCGCCCGCTTTACCGACTTCTGCAGAGCACCAGCCCACAATGGCGCGACCACGTTCTAACCAGGCGATCGGCCGGAATCACCGGCGAAAAGGAGGGATCCATGGGATCTCGATTTTGGCGGCAGCAGAGCTTCACGCAGTGCAACTACGCGATAGATATTCCGGTCCAATTGATCCCTCAGAACGCGTCGGCCCCGACTCTCGGAGAGGGCGACCCGAATGGCGCGTATCTGATCAATCTCGCGCACACAGGGACGGGGGTCCTGCAATTTACAACGAAGGACCCCTTCCCAGGGCTCACCTACGCTTCCGCGGACGTCACGCTAGCAACGGCGGCAGGGCAATGGAATGCTGTGATCCTCGGCGTTCAAAACGCCGTCGCGGGTGCGACGTTCGTCCAATATTCGTGGACGTTCACGGTGAGTGTGTTCAACGGGGCGGCCGCGGCCGATCTGGCAAACACCAACTCGATATACATCTGGTTGCGCTTTCGTAACAGCGCGCTCAAGCCATAGGAGACGCTCAATCATGGCAAAGCCCGACATCGGAATGGTTCTCGGCCTCGGGGCTCCGGCTCACGGGGACGAGGCCGACGAGGAAGAGAAGCCGAGCGAAGAGGAAATTCACGACTCCAAGCTCGCTGCTGCGAACGAAATGATTTCGGCGCAGCGTCAGGGGAACGCCGACAAGCTCATGGAGGCGCTCGATACCTATTTCGA
>CAIWTI010000266.1 GCA_903915545.1 uncultured Actinomycetes bacterium
ACGAGTCGTCCGTCGGACCAGGCCCTTCAGGTCCTGCAGACCGCGCTCGACAACGTGAAGCCTGCGGTTGAGGTGAAGTCCCGTCGAGTCGGCGGCGCCACCTATCAGGTGCCGGTTGAGGTTCGCGCCTCCCGTCGTCAGACCCTCGCGATGCGCTGGGTGATCGAGGCTGCGCGCGCGCGTAGCGAGAAGTCGATGGCCATGCGTCTGGCCCACGAGCTGCTTGAGGCGTCCGAGAATCGCGGCGCCGCGGTACGTAAGCGCGAGGACACCCACCGTATGGCCGAGGCAAACAAGGCCTTCGCCCACTACCGCTGGTAAGTATCCTGCCCGGCCTCTAGGCAAGTTTCGCGTCCGGCGGACCTCTGGTCCGCCGCGGCGTTTTGGGAGTTCACGCAGGTGGGACGCAGTACCCCGATCGATCGTTACCGAAATATCGGTATCTCCGCGCACATCGATGCCGGCAAGACGACGACGACGGAACGCATCCTTTTTTACACCGGCGTCTCCCACAAAATCGGTGAGGTCCATGATGGCGCAGCCGTCATGGACTACATGGAGCAGGAGCAGGAACGCGGGATCACGATCACCGCGGCGGCGACCACCTGCTTCTGGAAGGGCATGAACGGCACCTTCCAGGAACACCGCATCAACATCATCGACACGCCGGGCCACGTCGACTTCACGATCGAGGTCGAGCGATCGCTGCGCGTCCTCGACTCCGCGGTTGCCGTGTATTGCGCCGTGTCCGGCGTGCAGCCGCAGTCGGAGACGGTCTGGCGGCAGATGAACAAGTACGGCGTGCCGAGGCTCGCGTTCGTCAACAAGATGGACCGCGCCGGCGCGAATTTCCTGCGCTGCGTCGAGCAGATCGCCACGCGCCTGAAGGGCAACCCGGTGCCGATCCAGCTGCCGATCGGTGCCGAGGAGCGCTTTGCCGGGGTTGTCGACCTCATCCAGATGAAGGAAATCTGCTGGGACGACGCGACCCAGGGCACCCGCTTCGAGTACCGCGAGATCCCGGCCGACATGCGCGCCGAGTGCGAGAAGTGGCGGGCGAAGATGGTCGAGGCCGCGGTCGAGGCCAACGAGGAGCTGCTGAACAAGTACCTCGAGGGCGCCGAGCTCAGCAACGAGGAGATCAAGGCGGGCCTGCGGCAGCGGGCGCTCCGGAACGAGATCTGCCTCGTGACCTGCGGTTCGGCGTTCAAGAACAAGGGTGTGCAGGCCGTGCTCGACGCCGTCATCGAGTACATGCCGTCGCCCTCGGAAGTCCCGGACGTCAAGGGCCAGAGCGAGGGCGGCGCGTCGATGACGCGCAAGGCCACCGACGAGGAGCCCTTTGCCGCGCTCGCCTTCAAGATCCTGAACGATCCCTTTGTCGGCAACCTGACCTTCTTCCGCGTCTACTCCGGCACGCTCAACTCCGGGGACCAGGTCTACGTGCCGAACAAGTCGAAGACGGAACGCATCGGCCGGCTGCTGCAGATGCACGCCTCCGACCGTTCGGAAATCAAGGAAGTCCGGGCCGGCGACATCGCCGCCGCGGTCGGCCTGAAGGACGTGACGACGGGCGATACCCTGTCGGCCGTCGACAAGGTCATCGTCCTCGAGAAGATGGAATTCCCGGAGCCGGTGATCTCGGTCGCCGTCGAGCCACGCACCAAGGTCGACCAGGAGAAGATGGGCCTTGCCCTGCAGCGTCTGGCCAAGGAAGACCCGTCGTTCCGCGTGCACACCGACCAGGAGTCGGGTCAGACGATCATTTCCGGGATGGGCGAACTGCACCTCGAGATCATCGTCGACCGCATGAAGCGCGAGTTCAAGGTCGAGGCGAACGTCGGCAAGCCGCAGGTCGCCTATCGCGAGACGATCCGCGGCACGGTCGAGCAGGAAGGCAAGTTCGTACGCCAGTCCGGTGGCCGGGGCCAGTACGGTCACGTCTGGATCAAGATGGAGCCGCTCGAGTCGGGCAAGGGCTACGAGTTCGTCAACGGCATCATCGGCGGCGTCGTGCCCCGCGAATTCATCCCGGCGATCGACAAGGGCATCCAGGAGGCAATGACCGGTGGCGTCATCGCCGGCTATCCGGCGGTCGACGTCAAGATCACGCTGTTCGACGGTTCCTACCACGACGTCGACTCGAACGAGATGGCCTTCAAGATCGCGGGCTCAATGGCGTTCAAGGAGGGCTTCCGCAACGCGAAGCCCGTCCTGCTCGAGCCGATCATGAAGGTCGAGGTCGTGACCCCGGAGGACTACTTCGGCGATCTCGTCGGCGACCTGAACCGGCGCCGTGGCCAGATCATGTCGATGGAAGACTCGCCCTCCGGCAAGATCGTCAATGCCGAGGTGCCGCTCGCCGAGATGTTCCAGTACTCGACCTCGATGCGCTCGATGAGCCAGGGTCGCGCGACCTACACGATGGAGTTCGCCAAGTACATGGAAGTGCCGAGCAACGTCGCCGAAGCGATCATGAAGAAGAACACCTGATC
>CAIWTI010000267.1 GCA_903915545.1 uncultured Actinomycetes bacterium
TCACGACTGTCGTGCTCGATAAGACAGGCACCATCACAACGGGCCACCTCGAGCTTGCGCATGTCGAGCTCGTCGGCGCGCTCACGGAGGAACAGGTGATGCGGTTCGCGGGCGCTGTGGAAGCGGCCTCCGAACATCCTGTTGGGCGAGCGATCGCGGCCGCCGCGCGGGATCGACTCGGGTCGCTCGCCGAAGTAGCCAGCTTCCGGAATCTCCCGGGGGTCGGTGTCGAAGGCGTTGTCGAGGGACACGCCGTGTCGATCGGTCGCACGCCGCAAGGAATCACGGTCACGGTCGACGGGCAGGCACAGGCAATCGTCACGGTCTCGGACACGATCAAGCCTGAGGCCCTTGCCTCGATCGAGGCGCTTCGTGCCCTCGGCCTTACTCCCGTGCTGCTGACAGGCGACAACCAGCAAGCGGCCCTCGCCGTTTCATCGGCTCTGGGCATCGAGCGCGTCCTCGCCGAGGTGCTTCCCGATGGCAAGGCCGCCGAGATAGTGCGTCTACAAGAGGCCGGAGAGGTTGTCGCGATGGTGGGCGACGGCATCAACGATGCTCCCGCGCTTGCGTCTGCTGACCTTGGCATCGCGATCGGAACCGGCGCCGATATCGCCCTTGAGGCATCTGATCTCACCGTCGTCTCTGGTGACCTGCTCGGCGTGGCGGACGCGATTCGACTTGCACGGCGAACGCTCGCAACGATCCGCGGGAACCTCTTCTGGGCATTTGCCTACAACGTCGCAGCGCTCCCTCTCGCGGCGGTGGGGCTGCTCTCGCCGGTCATTGCGGCTGCGGCTATGGCGGGGTCGAGTCTCTTCGTTGTCGGCAACAGCCTGCGGCTGCGGGGCTTCCAGAAGAACCCCCTTTCGGAGTGGCGGTCGGGGACGTAGGCTTCGGCCCCATGGCAGTAGCTCCGTTCTTGGCGAAGGATCACGCGCTTCTGATCGACGGGGAGTGGGTGACGAGTGACAGTTGGATCGACGTCGAGTCGCCCTACTCGGGTGATGTCGTCGGTCGCGTCCCACGCGTAGGTGCCGCTGAGACGCGTCAAGCGCTCGACGCAGCCGCTCGTGTCTTGGCACACCCGATTCCGGCCCACGAACGTGCAGCGATTCTCGACCGCGCTTCGGCGCTCCTCGTCGCACGCGCGGATGAGGCAGCTCGCACGATCGCCGCGGAGGCGGGGAAGCCGCTGAAAGCCGCGACGGTTGAGGCGGCCCGAGCAGTGTCGACGTTGACGTTCTCGGCGCTTGAGGCACGGCGTCTTGCAGGCCGAATGATCCCGATGGAGGGCCACCCGGCTGGCGGTGGCAAGCTCGCGTTCACGATGCGGGTGCCGATCGGGATTATCGGCGCGATCTCGCCGTTCAACTTCCCGCTCAACCTTGTGGCCCACAAGCTTGGGCCAGCATTTGCTGCGGGCTGCCCCGTGGTACTCAAGCCCGCGACAGCGACACCGCTTTCCGCACTGCTCCTTGCCGAGGTGCTGCATGAGGCAGGTCTCCCGGCGGGGTGGCTGTCGGTTGTTGTTGGCCCGTCGGCCGAAATCGGCGACGTCCTCGTTGACGACGAGCGTGTCAAGCTGATCACGTTTACGGGGTCAGGGCCCGTTGGGTGGGGGATCGCGGCGCGTGCGCCGAAGAAGCGCGTCGCCCTCGAACTCGGCAACTCGACGCCGGTGATCGTCGAAGGCGA
>CAIWTI010000268.1 GCA_903915545.1 uncultured Actinomycetes bacterium
CATGTCGAGCTGTGGAGGGCGTAAGGATGGCGTAAGTCGTTGACAGCGCACGCAGAAGCGAGCTTCGCGAGACTGCTGGATACGGCTTCCTCTGCGATCCGTGACGCCCAGAGACGTTCCGAGCGCTGACCAAGAGCAGACATATTGCCCCGCTGGGCCGACCGCCCAGCGGGGCTTTTTTTAGGTTTCTCGGGGACACGAAGCGAGCTAGGGCCTGACCTCGTCGTCGAACGTGATCTCGGCGTGCGTCTCGACCTCCGAGATGCAGTTGATCGGAGCCGACGTCGCCTGCGTGATGCCGTCAGTCGCGTGAATGAGCACGGGCGCCGTCGTGAGCGCGAGCGCCTTGACCGTGCACACGATTCCGTCGGGCGTCGGATCGAGCGAGACCTTCTCAGGATCGTCGCACGACCACGTCACCGGCCCGCCCGGGGGAACGACGTCGTGATCCGCCGACTCTGCCGTGAAGTGCGCGAGGCGCGTGTGACCGATGTGGATGTTGACTTCTTCTGCCATGTGCGGTTTCTCCCATGCGTTATGTGACCAGAGGATTCTGGCACGGACTTCCCTTCTTCTTCGCCGCCGATAGAGCAAAGGCCAGAACGCGAACAGCAGCGCGAACAGGACGAGCGAGACGACAATCATCATGCGTCCGTTCCTCTCGGCGGCTCGTCGCCTTCTGTGCGGTGCACGGGGGCGTCGGCCTTCCTCCCCCGGACGTGTTCCTTGATATGCGTCGCGTGGCGGTCGTGTACGGACACGGTGACTCCGGGCTGACGGTGGCGCATCTTCGCATCGGCTCGCATCGCGAAGTGCTCGACGAACGTCGTGTCGCCGAGCACCGTGCCCCCCGTGAGGACCGCGTTGAAGACCGAGCGCACGATCTGGTTGAACGAACCCGCAGCGACTTGGTCGACGACCGCATCGAGCCCGAGCTGGAGCAGCGCCGCGATCGAAGCATTCGCGACCGCCGAGGCCGTTGCATCGACGCCGAAGCGCAGCGTTGCGCCGAAGAGCGCATCCGAGACGCCTGCGGCAGTCAGCGTCGCGTCGGTGCCGAGCACGAGCCCGACGCCGAGCGGCGTGTCGGCGATCTCGGCCGCGACGGCCTCCGAGCCGAGCCCGAGCACGGCGCCGAAGACCGCGTCGCCGACTGCCGAGAGTGGCGTCGAACCACCGTAGACGTAGCCGAGCCTGCGCCCGAGCGACGCGTTACGTGGCAGCGGGTACGGCGCGAAGTAGCTGTCGTGCGCGAACCCCGCAGCGACGGCAACGGAGGCAGAGGCGACCTCCGCAGCAGAGGCGTCGTGAGACATGCTCAGCGTCACAGGCAGGACGACGACGGGCACGGGAGAGTAAACCGCGTTGGACACGAGGCTCTGATGGACGAGGAATGTCGTACTCGCGTTCGGAAGCGTGAAAGCGGCATCGGAGGCCATCTGAAACGTCGCGTCGATCGCGACGTCTTCGATGACCGATAGAGAGGCAACGACGATGTCCGTGTACGTCTCAGTAGCCGAGCCGTTCGCCGTATGCGCAACGACCTGCACGGGCTGCGCCGTACCCTGCGACGACGCCAGAAGACGGAGAGTCTTCGGCGGTCCCGAGTACAGCATGAAGCTCCCAGCCCAAAGCTCGACGCTCGTGATCGGATCGGATGAGAAGCCGGTCACCTCGACAGCAACAATGCCGTCGAGCGTCGTCGTCACTGTGCCCGTCGCAGAATTGAACGAGTACATGGCGGGGC
>CAIWTI010000269.1 GCA_903915545.1 uncultured Actinomycetes bacterium
CACCGCCGCCTGAACCACCGCCGCCGCCCGAGACAACGGCAGCCGGGGAGACAGCGGACGAGGCGGTTGAGGCAGATCCGGTGCCCGACGAGTTCGTCGCGGTGACCGTGAACGTGTAGCTCACACCGTTCGTCAGGAGCGTGACGACGCATGACAACGGCCCACTCGACCACGTGCATGTGCGACCGCCGGGCGATGCGGTCACGGTGTACCCCGTGATCGTCGCGCCACCGTTCGACCCAGGCGCGGTCCAGTTCACGGTCGCCTGCGCATCACCCGCGGTCGCAGTCACACCCGTCGGCGCTCCCGGTGATGTCACGATCGTGCCGAACTGAGCATCCCCCTGCCGGGTAACAGAAGCAACATCCGTGAACGACCCACCGATGTACAACGCAGTTCCTGCGGCTTTGATCACGAACACCTGGCCAGACGTAACGTTGGGATCCCAGGCGTTCGGTGCACCCGAGCTCGCATCGACCGACGCAAGGCGGGGGTGTGACAGTCCACCGACCTGCGTGAAGTTGCCACCGATGTAGACCTCCGACCCGGACACCTCAATCGCAGAGACGCCGGCGTTAGCGTTGGGGTTCCAGGCCGTCGCAAGGCCAGTTGTCGCATCGAGTGCCGCGATCCGGTTGCGTCCCGAACCACCGATCGTCGTGAACGTTCCGCCGGCGTAGACGGTCGAGCCCGAGACGGCGAGCGCATTGACCACGTTGTTGGAGTTCGGGTCCCAGCTCGTTGCGGCGCCCGTTGTTGGGTCGAGTTCGGCGATCCGGTTGCGTCCCTGACCGCCGATCGCCTGGAAATTGCCCCCGGCATAGATCGTCGAGCCGCTAAGTGCGATCGCGTTGACCGCGGCGTTAGCGTCCGGGTTCCAGCTCGTTGCGGCGCCCGTTGTTGTGTCGAGTTCGGCGATCCGGTTGCGTGACTGACCGCCTATCGTCGTGAAGCTACCCCCCGCATAGATCGTGGAGCCGCTCAGGGCGATCGTATTGACCGTGCCATTGGCGTTCGGGTCCCAGCTGGTTGCGAGGCCGGTAGTGGTGCTGATCGCCGCGATCCGGTTGCGCGCCTGCCCACCGATCGATGCGAACCCACCGGCGACATACAGCGTCGACCCGGAGAGCGCGAGCGATGTGAGACCGCTACTCGCGTTGGGGTTCCAGCTTGTCGCGAGGCCCGTGGTTGTATCGATCGCGGCGATGCGATTCCGCGTGCTTCCACCAATCGACTTGAAGTTGCCACCCACTGCGATCGTTGAACCCGAAATCGCCAACGCGTTGACAGCGCCTGGGGCGTTTGGATCCCAGCTCGTTGCGGCCGCCGTTGTCGTGTCGATGGCGGCGACGTTGCTTCGGCTCTGCCCGCCGATCGTCGCGAACGACCCCCCGGCGTAGAGCGTCGACCCCGAGAGCGAAAGCGCATTGACGTCTGAGTCCGCATTTGGGTCCCAACTCGAAGCATTACCTGTGGTCGTATTGATCGCGGCCAAATGGTTACGCGGTTGCCCGCCGATTGACGTAAACGTTCCACCTACGTACAGCGTCGAGCCCGAGAGGACGAGCGATGTGGTGATGCTGTTGGGGTCTGGATTCCAGGATGTTGCGAGCCCAGTTGTCGCGTCCAGCTCCGCAAGTCGGTTGCGCGCCTGTCCCCCGATCGTCAGGAAGTTGCCTGCAACGTAGACGCTCGAGCCGGAGATGACCATCGCCTGAACTCGGCTACTCCCGTTCGGATCCCAGCTCGATGCATTCCCGGTCGTCGTGTTGATCGCCGCCACGGCGTTGCGTGCCTGACCGCCGATCGTGGTGAAATCGCCACCCACATAGAGGTTGCTGCCACTCAGCGCCATCGTGTAAATGGAGCCGTCTGAGTTGGGATTCCAGCTCGTTGCGAGGCCCGAGCTGGCGTTGAGTGCGGCAAGGCAGCTGCGCGTCTGGCCGCCGATCACGCTGAAATCGCCGCCAACATACAGCGTAGGACCAGAGAGCAGAAGGCTCCTGACGGTAC
Source organism: uncultured Actinomycetes bacterium (assembly GCA_903915545.1). Lineage (GTDB taxonomy): Bacteria > Actinomycetota > Thermoleophilia > Gaiellales > Gaiellaceae > PALSA-600. The sequence continues at coordinate 2,014 of CAIWTI010000269.1, forward strand.
CGTTAGCGCTTGGGTCCCAGCTCGCATCGAGCGTTCCGTCGCTCAGGATGTGGGCGATGTTGTTGCGGGTTACGCCGCCGACGATCGTGAACTGGCCGCCGATGTACCACCCACCCGCCCCGTCGGAGAGGATTGCATTGACCTGCCCGTTGGGCTTTGCTGCCATGCTCGTGACCGTCGCGTTCGACGCACTGACAGCCCCGAAGCTGCCCGTCGCTGGCCCAACATAGGTGAACGATCCCCCGATGTAGGCCGTCGTGCCGGAGACCAAAATGGCGTTGACGGTGCCGTTTGCCATCCAGAAAGCGTCGTTCGCTGTACTTGGAGGGGACGCCTGGGCGCCGGCGCAGAACACTGCCGCGAGCGCAACGAGTGTTGCCGCGGTTCGGCTCTTGGTGACGCTTCGGCGCGTCAGGTGCCGGAAACGACCGAACGTCGGAACATGCCGCATGGAGCCCGTCCTCTCAAGGTAACCGTTGCCACAGATAAAGACCCGGTCCCCGTGGAGCGGATCACCCCGAATCGGCCTGCCGCCTCACCCGGAGCCGCGAGGCTATCGCGAGCGGTTAGGGAATAGCATCCCCCAAATGGGGGAGGGCTTGGGTCTCTCGCGGCCACAGATGCCAACGGGCTGCTCGTCGCGCGATTCGCCGTTCTCGACGCCCGACCGCGCTCGCGAGCTTGCGACCCTGGCTCGGCCGGGCGGCGGGTGCGCTGCGCGCTCGGAAGAAATACGCCTTGCCGACTTCTGCAAGTCCCAGGTAGGTGACGATCATCACGGCGAGCACGATCAGGAACCCGACCGGCAACGCGCGGAACCCGAACACGTGCGCGAGCGGACCAATGAACGGCAGGGCCACCCCGAACCCGGCGCACACGAGGGTCGTGATGAGAAGCGGCTTACTCGGGCGGCTGCGGAAGAACGGCACCCGTCGCGTGCGGATCACGAAGATCACGAGCGTCTGCGTGGCAAGCGACTCGACAAACCACCCCGAACGGAAGAGCGTCGGCCCGGCGTTGAACACCCAGAGCATCACGCCGAACGTGAGGAAGTCGTAGACGCTCGAGATCGGCCCGAAGAAGCCCATGAACCGACGGATGAACGCGATGTCCCACTGTTCAGGGCGGGCGAGCATCTCCTCGTCAACCTCGTCGGTTGGAATCGTCAATTCGCTCACGTCGTAGAGCAG
>CAIWTI010000270.1 GCA_903915545.1 uncultured Actinomycetes bacterium
CTCGTACAGCTCGGGCGACTTCGGGTTTGGCCTGCTTTGGAGTGCCTCAGGCATTGGCATGGTCGCTGGCAGCTTTGCGGCACCGCACTTCATTAGGGAGGGTCTTGGGAACGCCTACGTCCGCCTACTCGCGATCTTCGCGCTCGGGATCGGTTTGACCGCCGCTGCTCCCAACGTGTGGCTTGGCGCGATCGCCATGGTGATTGGTGGATTTGGCAACGGCGGCGCCGTCGTCTCGAACATCACGCTCGTCCAGCGCTCCACGAACGACAGTGTCCGTGGCCGCGCGTTCACATTGCTGATGAGCGCGAACTACGCCGTGCTTGGCTTCGCTCTCGTAGCTGCCGGGCCGATCGTTGATGCGACGAGCGCGCGGTGGGCCTACGGGGTCGCAGCAGTTGCGATCGCGGTGGCCGCGGTAGTTGGGTATCGGATCGCTGGCCCCCAGGCAAACCGGCTCGCCGCACCCGAAGGCGCTGCCTAGATGGCGCGCCAGGCCTGGACGACCGACGATCTCGTCGCAGGAATTCGCGCGGGCGATGCGCGCGCGCTTGCCCGTGCGATCACGCTCATCGAGAGCTCCGACCCGCAAGCCGCCGTGCTCGTACGCGAGATCTTCCCCGAGACGGGCCGTGCACACTCGGTGGGAATTACGGGGCCGCCCGGCGTCGGGAAGTCGACCTTGATCTCGGCGCTCGTGCGCCACACGCGCGCGCTTGGTCTCACAGTGGGCGTCGTGTCGGTCGACCCGTCGAGCCCGTTCACCTCGGGCGCGCTGCTCGGCGATCGCATCCGGCTGACCGACCACTTCCTCGACCCCGGTGTCTTCATCCGCTCGATGGGTACTCGTGGGCACCCCGGCGGGCTCGCCGAGGCGGCACTTCAGGCAATGCTCGTGCTCGACGCTGCCGGCAAGGACATCGTCTTCCTTGAAACGGTCGGCACCGGGCAGAACGAGGTGGGGGTCGCGTCGATCGCCGACACCGTCGTGCTGACGCTCATGCCGGGTTCCGGGGACTCCGTCCAGGCGCTCAAGGCCGGGATCATGGAGATCCCCGACATCGTCTGCGTCAACCGCCTCCATCACCCGCTCGCGGGAGCCACGGTCAACGACGTGCGGCAGGCCCTGATGCTCGGCAGCGAGCGCGAGGCGAACATTCCGGTTGCACTCACCGAGGCCGCGACGGGGGAGGGTGTCGACAAGCTCTGGGAGGTCATCGCCAAGCATCTCGCCGACCTGCGCGAAGCCGGTACCCTCGACGAACGCCGCCGACACAACTTGGCGGGCGAGGTGTTCGCGGTTGCGCTCGCACGTGCCCGCAGGCATCTGGAAAATGCAGTGGCCGGAGACGAGGAACTACGTCGGCTGCTCGACCGAGTCGCCCGACGCGAACTCGACCCGCTCACCGCTGTTCAGCAGATCCTGCTCGAGGTATTCCACGTTGACCAAACCGACCGCACCAACACTCGCTGACATCCAGGCCGCGCAGGCGCGGATCGGCGACCGTGCGCGGCTGACGCCAGTCTTCGAGTCGGAGCGCCTCTCGAGCGATCTCGGCCGCAAGGTCGTGCTGAAGGCCGAGAACCTCCAGCTCACCGGCGCGTTCAAGATCCGCGGAGCGCTCAACGCGATCTCGTCGCTCACCAACGAGCAGCGCGCCGCAGGTGTGATCGCCGCGAGTGCCGGCAACCACGGGCAAGCCGTCGCATATGCCGCACGGGAGACGGGAACGAAGGCGACGATCGTCATGCCGCAGGACGCGCCGATGGCCAAGGTTGACCCGACGCTCCACTACGGCGGCGACGTCGTTCTTGCGGGCGCGAACTTCGATGAGGCGCTTGCCGAGGCTCTCACGCGTGTCGCCGAGACGGGCGCAACGTTCCTGCATCCGTTCGAGGATCCGCTCGTGATCGCCGGACAGGGCACGATCGGACTGGAGCTTGTCGAGCAGATCCCCGACATGGAGACGTTGCTCGTTCCTGTGGGTGGCGGCGGACTGTGCGCCGGCATCGCGATTGCCGTGCACGCGCTGCGTCCCGACGTGCGCATCGTCGGTGTACAGGCTGAGCGCGCGCAGGTGCAGACGATCGCTGACGGTATCGCGGTGAAGGTGCCGGGCGAGCTGACGATGTCGATCCTCGACGACATCCTCGACGACATGGTCACGGTCGACGACGAGTCGATCAGCGAGGCAATCGCCCTCATCCTCGAGCGTCAGAAGCTGCTCGTTGAAGGCGCGGGCGCCGTGGGTGTTGCCGCGCTGCTCACCAACAAGGCGGGCGGAACGGGAACGGCATGCCCCGTGCTTTCGGGCGGCAACATCGACCCAACGCTGCTGATCCAGGTGATGCGCCACGGTCTGACGGTCGCCGGTCGCTACCTCGTCCTGCGGGCCGTTCTCCAGGATCGCCCGGGCGAGCTGATCAACCTGCTCCAGCACGTCGCCAAGGAACGCGGCAACATCGTGCGGATCGAACATCACC
>CAIWTI010000271.1 GCA_903915545.1 uncultured Actinomycetes bacterium
ATGATTGCGCGCGAAGCTGCGAGTTTGTTCGGTGCCGTTGCCTCGATCGCCCGGTCGTATCCGTCGCCGAGATTCCCGGTCGTGCGCACGACGAGAGCGGTCAGCAGAGGCTTCCCCAATTGGTGGCAGCTCCTCGCGATCGGCTCAAGAACATCGCCAATCCAGTTGGACAAGATGCCACCCGTCAATATGCCTGTCGCCTCCTGGATCGCTTCTGCGAACGGCTTGTACTGGATGACCTTGTTGTATTACTGCGCTGTGCGCAGGAGTTCCTGACGCCCGACAGCAGCCCAAAGCGGAATGGCTTGATAACGGACGATGGGTGCGCCGGTTCTTTTCACATATGTTCTTGGTAGCCCGCTCACCCGGTCTGTCTTGCGGCTGTAGGTTGACCTCCGAACCGGGAGCATGGTCATTAGCCGCGGTCGAGAGGATTTCCGTTCGATGACGTGGGTTATCGGAGCAGCAAGTGCGGGATTCGGCGCGCTCATCGGCGACGTCCGAATCTCATACATGTATGGCAAGTAGGAGACTCGTTTCGGCGTCTTGAGGATCCATCGGGTCGCCGGTGGCATCTGGCAGGCTTCTCCGGATCGATCGATAACGGATTGCTGCTCCTCGATGAGCTCCGGAGCTTCGTACGGGCTAGCTCCGAGATCGTCCGTGATGCTGCCCACGTCGCACCAGCGTGGGTGGAGGACGTGCGCTCTAGAGTGAAGCAGGAATCGTTCGTACGTGGCCCCGGTTTCAACTGCCGGATGACCGTCGCGGCGGTCTCTTCGAATGACGTGCGGCTCGGAGACAAGCCCCTCTTCCCTCGAACGGTCGCTCACCGTCTGGTGCTGGCAATGATCGAAGGGCGGAGTCCGACGATCGAGGAGCTCCCGTTCAACAAGTTCGGAGCGGTCGGTTCTGGTGAAGGCATTGGCGACTACCAGCGTACACTGGGTGACCTCACCGCGTCGGGAATCCAAGGCCTCCTCGCCTTCGCTCGGGTCAATCACAGAGGCCGTACTGACATGGAGGGGGTCGCGGCTCACTTCACTTCTCTCAGTTGTCGCCAGGGCACCGCAACCGGGCATCAGCAGCATTTTGACCGCAGCGAACCTCCTTCGTGAGGGCGGCTCTATGACCTCGAACGCTGGGACCGAGTCCAATGTGGACGGTCATCCGATCAGGATTCCGCCACTTCCGCGAATGGCACGTAACCGCACCGAACTCCGGGAGCTCGTCTATCGGTATTGCCGCGAGAACGACGGCGCGGCGGTCGGCTGACACCACTATTGACTGCCACCTACTTCGCCTTCCACGTCTTTCTGGCGCGCCCTCCACACCTAACTGAGCTGGGATTATGCACATCGGGGAGTGTTGGGAACCCCCGGACACCAAGTGGCCGATGGGGAATAGGGCAGGTCGGAGTGGATGTCGTGAACATCCCACGCGCTGCGCTTGACCCCATTCGAGGCGGTGACGCTTTCAACCAGCCCTTGTTAGGGCGTCGAGCACTTCGATCAAATTTGTGATGGGTGTGTGATGAGCGCGGATTACTGGTTGATTACGAAAGTGCGCTGGGTAGAAGTCGAATGGCTGGAATTGCTGCGCCATCGGTGCCTCTGTGACCGAACGGCGCCGAGCCAGGATCGATCCGGCGGACGCCGGGCACAGAACTGGAGGTGAGGCCGTGAAGGCGCTCATGAGTAGGTATTCAACGCAAGGATCACCCCCGATCGGCCGAAAGCGCGCGACTCGTTTTGTCGTCGCGACGGTTGTCGTCGCGGGGATCGCCCCCGTGAGCGCGTCGTTGATGACAGCTGGGGTTTCCGCAGCGGTCGTCGGGACGTTCCAGAGCGGCACATCGCTGACGACGCCACGCGTGGATCAGACCGCGACCGTGCTCGGCAACGGCAGTGTGCTGATCGCAGGTGGGGAGACAGGGAGCGGAACGTTGGCCCCGACCGCGACCGCCGAGCTGTACAACCCGTCGCTCGGTACCGCGACCCCGACAGGCTCGCTGGGGACGGCGCGGTACGACGCAACAGGGTCGGTGCTGCCCAACGGCAGTGTCCTGATCGCTGGCGGAGTTGTCGGTGCAGGTGGGACCGGCACCGCGACCGCGAGTGCCGAGATCTACAACCCGACGTCAGGGACGTTCTCCCCGACCGTCAGCCCGCTGCCGTCGGCGGCGTTCGGCGCCTCATCGGTCACGCTACGCAACGGCACCGTGTTGATCATCGGTGGCGATTCGGGAACCGCCGCTGCTCCGGTGGCGAGCACGGCTGTCTCGCTCTACGACCCGACGACGGGATCGTGGACCGCTGCCGGTGCGCTCAGCACTGCGAGGGCGTTCACCTCGGTCTCAATGCTCAGTAACGGCACAGTGCTCGTCGCCGGCGGCGCCGGCACGGGCGGCACTGCGCTTTCGAGCGCCGAGATCTACTCGCCGACGACCAACAGCTGGACGACGACAGGCTCGCTGGCGACCGCGCGATCGCACCCCTCGGCACGGATGCTCGCGACCGGCCAGGTGCTGATCGCTGGAGGACAGACGACCGGTGGTGCGGCAATTGCCTCCGCTGAGCTGTTCAACCCGACCACGAACGCATGGAGCGCGACTGGTTCATTGACCGTCGCCCGGTCCAACTTTGGGCTCTCTCTCCTTCCGAACGGAAAGGTGCTCGCTGCCGGTGGTGCAGACTCGACCGGCACGCCGCTCGCATCAGCAGAGCTCTTTGACCCCGTTGCCGGGACGTGGTCGACGACCGGGTCGCTCGCAGCCGCTCGCTCG
>CAIWTI010000272.1 GCA_903915545.1 uncultured Actinomycetes bacterium
CCCTTGAGCGCCAGCAGTTCGGCCGGGCTCCGCGAACCCTCATTGTGGGCGTCGCCGCGCTCGACCAGCTCGCCATTCGTGACGAGAAGACGAGTGCGCCGCGGCAGCTGATACTCGACGGGATCGCCTAGTTCGCCATCCGCGCCGACTTCCTGCGGGACGATCGTGACCTTCGGGCCACGTTCGGTCTGCTCGATCTCAACGCGACCCGCCATCTCGACGAGCGTCGCTGCGCCCTTCGGATTACGAGCCTCGAAGATCTCGACGACACGCGGGAGACCGTGGGTGATGTCGGCGCCGGCCACACCACCGGTGTGGAAGGTACGCATCGTGAGCTGGGTGCCCGGCTCACCGATCGACTGGGCCGCAACGATGCCGACCGCGTCGCCGATCTCGGACATCTCGCCCGTGGCGAGGAAGATGCCGTAACAGATCTGGCACACGCCAGCCGTTGCGCGGCACTTCGTTACCGAGCGAACAGGAACCGTGATGCCCACCCCAAGCTCAGCCTCAAGCTCCTCGAGCAACGGGCTCGTGACGACCGCGCCGGTCTCGGCGAGAACCGTCTTGCCCGGCTTGCCCGTGGCGAGCGGCTTGACGATGTCGATCGCGACGATGCGACCGAGCAGCGACTTGTTGAGGCCATCCGACGTGCGGGTCGGCAGGTCGACGTAATCCTTGGTTCCGCAGTCATCCTCACGGATGATCACGTCCTGGGAGACGTCGACGAGACGCCGGGTCAGGTACCCCGAGTCGGCCGTACGAAGAGCGGTGTCAGCAAGACCCTTACGCGCACCGTGGGTTGAGATGAAGTACTCGAGCACCGACAGGCCTTCCATGAAGTTGGCCTTGATCGGGCGCTCGATGATCTCGCCCTTCGGGTTTGCCATCAGGCCGCGCATACCGGCGAGCTGACGGATCTGCTTGAAGGAGCCGCGGGCACCGGAGTTGGCCATCATGAACACCGGGTTGAGCTCGTCGAGGTTCGCCTGCATCGCGTCGGCGACCGTGTCGGTTGCCTCCGTCCAGATGTTGACGATCGTCTCGTGGCGCTCGTCCTCGGTGATGAGGCCGCGGTCGTACTGCCCGTGCACTTCCTCGACGCGCTTCTCGTAGCCGCTGAGGATCTGCTCCTTGTTCGGCGGGATCACGATGTCGTTCTTCGAGATCGTGACACCTGCCTGCGTTGCGTACTTGAAACCAAGGCTCTTGATCGTGTCGAGAACCGGGGCAAGCGTGTGTGCGCCGTAACGATCTGAGAGCGACAGCACGAACTTGTCGGTGTCGGCCTTCGAGAGCGAGTGGTTGACGAAGACGAAGTCGTCGAGCTGGCCCTTGTCCGTGCCGAGCAGCTCAGCGAGCTGGCGGTACACGGCCGAGTTGAACAGCACGCGACCTGCAGTCGTGAGGTACAGCTCGCTGTTGAACCGGAACTCAATCGGATCGCCGAGGCCAATGGACTGACCCTCGATCGCGAGCTCCACTTCGTCAGCCGAGTTGAACCGCTTCGGACGCGGGTCGAGACTCGCACCTTCCATGTTCTGGAGATCCTTGTCCGAGTACGTCAGGACGTAGATGCCGAGAACCATGTCCTGGGTCGGCGTCGCAAGAGGACGACCCGAGGCAGGCGACAGGATGTTGTTCGAGGACAGCATCAGGATGCGGCACTCGGCCTGCGCCTCGGCAGACAGCGGAAGATGGACGGCCATCTGGTCACCGTCGAAGTCAGCGTTGAACGCGTGACACACGAGCGGATGCACCTGGATCGCCTTGCCTTCGACGAGCATCGGCTCGAACGCCTGGATGCCCAGACGATGGAGCGTCGGTGCGCGGTTGAGCAGCACCGGGTGCTCGGCGATGACCTCCTCGAGGACGTCCCACACCTCGGGGATCATCGAGTCGACCAGCTTCTTGGCG
>CAIWTI010000273.1 GCA_903915545.1 uncultured Actinomycetes bacterium
CGGGGCGTGGCGAGCTGTTTGGCCTTCTCGGCCCAAACGGAGCCGGGAAGACGACGACGATCAAGATCCTGACCACGCTGCTGCTGCCCACCGCCGGCACGGCGCGCGTGCTTGGGCTCGACGTGACAACCCACACGCGTGAGATTCGCGAGCGCATCGGGTACGTCTTCGGCGGCGATCGAGGGCTGTACGAGCGCCTCTCGGCTCGTGACAACCTGCGGTACTTCGCCGAGCTGTATGGCGTGCGCGATAAGAAGCGGCTCGACGAGGTGATCGAGCTCGTCGGACTCACGGGGCGCGACCGCGAGCGGGTCGAGGGGTACTCGCGTGGCATGCGCCAGCGCCTGCACATCGCGCGCGGCATCCTCCACAACCCCGACGTCGTGTTCCTCGACGAGCCGACAATCGGCGTTGACCCGGTCGGCGCGCGCGACCTCCGTGCGATGGCAGCAAACCTCGTCGCCAGCGGCAAGACCGTGCTGCTCACGACCCACTACATGTTCGAAGCCGACCAGCTCTGCGACCGCATCGCCGTGATTGCCAAGGGGCGGATCGTGGGCGAAGGCACGCCAGCGGAGCTCAAGGCGAACGTCGCCGACCTCACCGTGGTCGAAGCCGAAGTCTTCGGGATCGAGGAGAGAGCCGTGGTACACCTGCGCTCGCTCCCCGGTGTGACCTCAGTGTCGGTCGAAGATCGCGACCAGGCGCAGCTATTGACGATCCAGACGCCGCACGCAAGCGAGCTCGCGGGCGCGCTGGCAACGCACCTCGCTGGCGTCCAGCTTGGGCGTGTCACGACGCGCGAGCCGACGCTCGAGGACGCCTACATCGCCCTCGTGGAAGGGGCGGTGTGACGCTCACCGCGTACCTTCGTATTGTCGGGCTCGGACTCGTGTTTCGGCTGCGCGAGTTCGCGGTGTCCCGCTGGTTCATCCAGATGGCGACGGTCCAGCCGATCGTCTTCGCGTCAATTGCCTTCTACCTCTTCCATGCGGGCGGACGACCGGGAACGCTGCTCTACGCGGCGCTCGGCGCCGGGATGATGGGAATCTGGTCGTCGACACTGTTCGGCAGCGGCGGCGCGCTGCAGTGGAACCGGATGCAAGGAACGCTCGAGCTGCTCGTCGCCGCACCGCCGCCGTTCCTTGTCGTGCTGCTCCCCTTGACGCTCGCGACATCGATCACGGGTGCGTACGCGATCGTCGCGACCCTTGTGTGGGGCCGCATCTTCTTTGGTGTGCCGCTGCACTTCGTCCACCCACTTGCATTCGCGCTCGCCGTCCCGATTGCGGTGGTCGCGCTCGGCCTGATGGGGCTGTTGATGGCAACGTCTTTCGTTCTGTACCGCAACGCGAATGCGCTCGCGAACTTCCTTGAGTACCCCGTCTGGGTCGTCACGGGGCTGCTCTTCCCCGTCGCGCTGCTGCCTGGCTGGGTCGCGCCGATCTCGTGGCTCCTCGCACCGAAATGGGGCATCGATGCGATTCGCAACGCAGCACTTGGGGGAGCCGTCTGGCGGCCGCTCGGGCTGTGCGTTCTGACGGGCGCGGCCTACCTTGTGCTCGCCGCGATCTTCTCCGGGATCTTTGAGCGACGTGCCCGCGCTGAAGCGACGCGCTCGCTCACGTGAACAGCACGAACTTCCGCGTCTTCGGAATTGGCGGGCTGATCGCCTACCGCGGCCTCTTCAACTGGATCCGCCCGCGCATCTACATCCCGACGATGCTCGGCGCACCGCTCTTCCAGATCATCTTCTTCACCTACCTCGGGAAGTACGCCGAGACGGGGCAGAGCGCGGATTTCTTCATCGTCGGGAACGCCGTGCAGGTCTGCTCAATGTCGGCGGTCTACGGGATGACGATGGCAATCGCGAACGAGCGGCAATTTGGAACGCTCGGACCGCTCCTTGCTTCACCCGCGAGCCGCATCGCAATCTTCCTCGGGCGCGGCGTGCCCGTGCTTGCGAACGGCCTTGTGGTGTCGGCGTTTGGGTTCATCGTCGGTGCGGCGCTCCTTGGCTTTCGCCCCGGGCTGAGCTCGCTCCCAGCACTCGCGCTCATCACCGTCGTGACCGCGGCCTCGTGCACCTGTTTCGGGATGGTCCTCGGCTCAATCGGCCTGCGGGGCAAAGACTTCTTCTTCGTCGCGAACCTCGCCTACTACCTTCTTCTGCTCTTCTGCGGCATCAACGTGCCGCTCTCGACGATGCCGGAATGGATGCGAGTTGTTGGTGACTGCCTCCCGCTCACGCATGGCGTCGCAGCGGCACGCCACGTCGCGGCGGGCGAATCGCTCCAGAGCGTTGCCGGACTTGCGGGTACCGAGGCTGTGATCGGCATCGCCTACGCCGCAACGGGCTACCTGATGTTCAGGCTGCTCGAGACCGCATCGCGCCGCGCTGGCGCGATGGACACGTTCTAGACAGAGACGGCTTCGGGCACGAGCGCGTCGGGCAACGCGACGACGAAGCGGGCACCGGTTCCAGGCGCGCTCTCGACGGTCACATCGCCACCCATCGCGGTCGTCAGCTGCTTCACGATCGCGAGCCCGAGACCCGAGCCGACGGGACGCTCCTTGCCATGCTTGTCGTAGAGGTAGAAACGCTCGAAGGCGCGTTCGAGATCGTCTGAGGTGAGTCCGGGGCCGGTGTCAGAGACCAGCAGGTGTCCAGGCGCGGCCTCGACCGTGACTGACCCTCCTTCTGGCGTCTCGCGCAACGCGTTCTCAACGAGATTCGAGGCGACCTGCAGAACGCGATCGAGGTCGGCTTCGACCCACGCCTCGGTATCGCCGACAACCGACAGGGCGACCCCGAAGGTGCGCGCAGTCGTTGCATGTCGTGCGACCGCCTCGCGGGCCACCTGGGTCAGATCAACCGCCTCGCGACGTACCGAGAACGATGCGCGCCGCATGCGGGCGAGGTCGAGAATGTCGTAGACGAGCCTCTCGAGGCGCCGGGCCTCAACGCCAATTGTTCGTGCCGCATCCTCTGGCGCGAACACCCCTTCGGCAAGCCCCTCGGCGTACCCACGAATTGCGGTCAACGGCGTCTTCAGCTCGTGGCTTACCGATAGGAGGAACGCCCGCTCGCTCTCCCGCGAGGTATGGAGCTCGTCGGCCATCTCATTGAAGGCTTGGGCGAGAGCCGCAAGCTCGGCTGCACCGTGCTCAGGAAGCGGCTGCGGCTCAGCACCGGCAGCGAGGGCACGGCTTGCCTCAGCGACCCGTGCAACAGGCCGCGAGATCGAGCGTGCAAGGACGAACGAGAGTCCTGTCGCAAGCACCGCTCCTACGAGACCCGCCAGCGCAAGGTCGCGCAAGAGCGAACCCCAGATCGACGACCCGAGATTTGCTGCGCGCATCAGCTCAAGGCCACGCGCTCCCATCGGCCGGTAGGAGTAGAGGTAGGTCGTGCCGCCGAGACGCACTCTGCCGTCGGAGGCCGTCGTGACCGAGCGGCCGGCGGGCAAGAACTTCGCCATCGCTGAAACCCGATCGACGACGACGCGGTTTGAGTCGGAGGTGTAATCCTCGGCGATGTAGCTCGGCTGCTGCTGCTCCTGGACAGCGAGCAGGTCGGCGCGCTTGGCAAGACTCGTTGCCGTCGACTGGGCCGTTGCTCGATGCGCGAGGTACGCACCGATCGACACGGTGATGCCCACGGAGAGCACGATCGCGGCGAACACCGCCGCGAAGAGCCTTCCCTGGAGCGATTCGGTCATCGTGCGATGGCTTTATACCCCGAGCCCCGCAACGTGCGGATCAACTCGGGACGGCCAAGCTTGCGACGGAGCTGAGCAACGTGAACGTCAACCGTGCGTGTGCCACCTGGGTACTCAAGTCCCCAGACACGGTCGAGAAGCACATCCCGCGACAGCACCGCGCCAGGGTTGGCGGCGAAATACGCGAGCAGCTCGAACTCCTTCGCGGTCAGATCAACCTCATGACCATCGACGATCACTTCGTGGGTTTCGCGGTTGAGCGCGACGTCGCCGAGCTCATACGTCTCACGCTTGGCTGGCTGCTGCTCGGTGCGGCGAAGGATCGCTTTGAGCCTCGCGACGAGTTCACGCCCAGAGAACGGCTTCGTGACGTA
>CAIWTI010000274.1 GCA_903915545.1 uncultured Actinomycetes bacterium
TGGTCGAGCCGAAGAACATCGAGTTCATGGACGTCGCTCCGGCACAGATCGTGTCGGTCGCGACGGCGATGATCCCGTTCCTCGAGCACAACGACGCCAACCGTGCACTCATGGGCGCCAACATGCAGCGGCAGGCAGTCCCGCTGATGATCCCGCAGGCGCCGCTCGTCGGCACCGGCCTCGAGTACCGCGCAGCGGTCGACTCGGGCGACGTTGTCGTGGCGAAGAACGCCGGCACGATCGTTGAGCTCGACGCGACGCACATCGTGATCGAGGGCAAGGGCACCCGTGACGAGTACGACCTCACGAAGTTCATGCGGTCGAACCAGGGCACGCTCATCCATCACAAGCCGATCATCAAGCTCGGTGACAAGGTGGACGCTGGCGCTGTTCTCGCCGACGGCTCCTCGACCGACCACGGCGAGCTCGCACTCGGTGCGAACCTGCTCGTCGCGTTCATGCCGTTCGAGGGTTACAACTTCGAAGACGCAATCGTGCTCTCCGAGCGTCTCGTGAAGCAGGACGTCCTGACGTCGATCCACATTCACGAGTACGAAATCGACGCCCGCTCAACGAAGCTCGGCGACGAGGAGATCACCCGCGACATCCCGAACCGTTCCGAGGTGTCGCTCCGCAACCTCGACGAGCGCGGCATCGTCCGCATCGGCGCCGAGGTTGGCTCGGGCGATCTGCTCGTCGGCAAGGTCACGCCGAAGGGCGAGACCGAGCTTACGGCGGAAGAGAAGCTCATCCGCGCCATCTTCAAGGAGAAGGCTCGCGAAGTCCGCGACACCTCACTGAAGGTGCCGCACGGTGAAGGCGGCGTCGTCATCGACGTCAAGACCTTCCAGCGCGACAACGGCGACGACCTGTCCGCAGGCGTCAACGAACTCGTCCGTGTCTACGTGGCCAAGAAGCGCAAGATCAGCGAGGGCGACAAGCTCGCCGGTCGCCACGGCAACAAGGGCGTTATCTCGAAGATCGTCCCCGAAGAGGACATGCCGTTCCTCGAGGACGGTCGCCCTGTCGACATTCTGCTCAACCCGCTCGGCGTTCCGAGCCGCATGAACATCGGCCAGATTCTCGAGACGCATCTCGGCTGGTCGGCGGCGCACGGTGTGTTCGCCGGCGATGACGTGGTTCCGATGACCGGCAACGCAGCCCGCGTGATCAACGCGCCGAAGCCGACGCCGGTCGCGACGCCCGTGTTCGATGGCGCCACCCTGGAGGACGTCGACCGCGGTCTCGTTCTCTGGATGGAGCAGAACACCGACAGCGCAATCCACTTCGACATTGACAAGAAGGCTGTCCCGGGCCGTCAGGCCTCGGGCAAGGTGCGGCTCTTCAGCGGCCGTACCGGTGAGCCCTTCAAGCAGCAGGTCACTGTCGGCTACATGTACATCCTGAAGCTCCTCCATCTGGTCGACGACAAGATTCACGCACGGTCGACCGGCCCGTACTCGCTCGTGACGCAGCAGCCGCTGGGTGGTAAGGCCCAGTTCGGTGGCCAGCGCTTCGGCGAGATGGAGGTGTGGGCGCTCGAGGCATATGGCGCCGCGTACACGCTCCAGGAGATGCTCACGATCAAGTCCGACGACACCGTCGGCCGCGTCAAGGCATACGAGGCGATCGTCAAGGGCGAGAACATCGCCGAGCCATCGATCCCCGAGTCGTTCAAGGTGCTCCTCAAGGAGATGCAGTCGCTCGCGCTCGACGTGAGTGTGATCTCCGAGGACGGCGGCGAGGTCGAGGTTCGCGAGGAGGACGACGAGCTGCTCCGCGCTGCGGAAGAGCTCGGCATCGACCTCTCGCCTGGCTCGCTCCGTGCCACCGCACACGTGGCCACTGGCGAAGAGCTCGAGGAAGGCGTCGACCCGCTCGATAACGAGACCGACGGCGACCTCCTGCTTCCCGCAGACGAGACGCTCGCCGACATCACCGACGACGAGGAAGCTGACGCACCCGTTGGCGCCTTCGACGACGGCGACCTGCCCATTGAAGACTGACCGGACGACCTGAAGAAGGAAGAGAGAGAACTTTGATCGATATCAACCATTTCGACGCGATCCGCATCGGCCTCGCGTCGAGCAAGCAGATCCGTGACTGGTCGTCCGGCGAGGTCACGAAGCCGGAAACGATTAACTACCGCACGCTCAAGCCTGAGCGCGACGGTCTCTTCTGCGAGCGCATTTTTGGTCCGACCAAGGACTGGGAGTGCTACTGCGGGAAGTACAAGCGCGTCCGGTACAAGGGCATCATCTGCGAGCGCTGCGGCGTGGAAGTCACACGGCAGAAGGTTCGTCGTGAGCGCATGGGTCACATCGACCTCGCGGCCCCGGTCTCGCACATCTGGTTCTTCAAGGGTGTGCCGAGCCGCATCGGCTACCTGCTCGACATCGCTCCGCGCGAGCTCGAGAAGGTGCTGTACTTCGCCGCTTCGATCGTCACGTACGTCGACGTCGAGGCTCGCGCGAAGGACCTGAACGACCTCGAAGACAAGGTCAAGGGTGAAGTCGAGCGCATCTACGTCGATCGCGACGAAGGTCTCGCGATGCTTGAGCAGCGTCTTGCCCGCCGTCGCGCGTACTTCGCTGAAGGCAAGGACAAGGGCTTCGATGAGGACGACGACTTCTGGACCCGCGGTCTCGCGACCTGGGCCGAGGAGCAGGCGCTCCCGACACTCGAAGAGGCACGCAAGCTCGTCAGCGGTCTGTTCGTCGAGCTCGTCGGTCAGATCACGACCGAGGATGCGAAGAAGATCCGTGAGCTCGTCCGCAATGCGGCGATCCGCGAGGATCGCAAGCTCACCCCGCGTGAGATCGAAGTTGTTGCGTCGGCTGCAGAGCAGATCGTCGCTGCGCTTTCCACGCTTCGGGCGGAGCAGGCAGCTGCGTCGGGCTCGAAGAAGGGTGCCGTTTCGAAGCACCTCAATCGTGCGCTCGACACGCTGCTTAAGGGTGGCGAGGTCCACGCCGAAGACGCCGAGATCGTTGCGGCCGTCGATACGAAGAATCTCGAGAAGGCTCGTGATCTCGGTAACGGTCTGCTCGGTGACGTTGTCGCCGGCGCGTCCGACGACACGGACATTCGTGAGCTCGCAAACGACCTGTGCCTCCGCACCGACGGGAAGATCCAGAAGGAAGACCTGGATCACCTCATCCAGTGGGCGCTCAAGGTTCGCGAGATGTACCTCGACATCGAGTCGCGCCGTGAAGACACGCGCGAGGCTGCTGTCGACTCGGTCAAGCGCCTCGAAGAGACGTGGCGCCTGTTCCGCGAGCTCGAGCCGAAGCTTGTCGTCAACGACGAGCAGCTGTTCCGTGAGCTGAAGGATCGCTTCGGTTCGCCGTACGGCTTCGGCGTCTACTTCCGCGGTGGAATGGGTGCGGAGTCGATCCGCGACCTCCTCCGCGATCTCGACCTCGATGATGAGGCGAAGCTCCTGCGCGAGATGATCCGTACCTCCAAGGGTCAGAAGCAGCAGCGGGCAATCAAGCGCCTCAAGGTTGTGTCGGCATTCCTGAAGTCGGAGAACCGTCCTGAGTGGATGATCCTCGAGGCCGTTCCGGTGATTCCGCCGGAGCTGCGCCCGATGGTTCAGCTCGACGGTGGCCGCTTCGCGACGAGCGACCTGAACGACCTCTACCGCCGCGTGATCAACCGGAACAACCGCCTCAAGCGGCTCCTTGATCTCGGTGCGCCGGAGATCATCGTCAACAACGAGAAGCGCATGCTCCAGGAGGCCGTCGACGCACTGTTCGACAA
>CAIWTI010000275.1 GCA_903915545.1 uncultured Actinomycetes bacterium
ATCGCCAAGCGATGCCATCTGCGCCTCAAGCTCGGCCACCGTGGGCATCTGCTTGAGCGCAAGCGGCGTCTCGATCGTTGTCCCGTCGATCACTGTCGACGGATCGAACGGCGCGGGCTTCCAAACCGCGAGTGGTGCCCCCGACTCAACGACCTGCTCGAAGCGCAGGCCACGTCCGGCGGGGAGCATCCCCTCGATCGCCGACAGGGCGGCGTACCCGAGCCGCCGACCGTGCTGGTCGGGCACCGCGGGGTCGCCAACGTACTGCCAGGCGGGTCCGAGATCGCCCGATGCGCCGTGGAGAAACACACAAGGAGCTCCGCCGGTTGCACCTTCGACGACATCGCGCATCGCCCCGATGTAATCCGGTGAGATCTGCGTGTTCTCGAAGGCGAGCGTCGTTGGATGGCAGGCGTAGTTGACGAGCGTTGCCACGACGCTTCCATCTTCATCGGCTGTTACTCGCCCAACAACGAGCGTGTCGTCGGCTCGCCCGGCGGGATTCCATCCACACACGATCCGCGTACCCGACACTGGATCGACAAGATCACGATTCTGCGCGAGGTCACACGCCCCCGTCGCCCACGTGAGGGTCGCAGGCCGAAGCGACGCGACAGCCTCCTCCGCCGCACCCGCGATCCCCTTGCCGAGCGCCTGCAAGAACGGCGCAATCAGCTCTCCACCAGGCATCTGGGCTCGGCTCGTCGCCGCCCACGGTGCTGCATGCGTATGCGACCAGTTGAGAAGCAGCTCGCCGTCAACCAAGCCGAGTCGCTCACGAACAGGCCCCACAACGACTTCGAGATCGTCTGGGCTGGCGAGATCGCCCACAACACACGCATCGGCAGCCACGATCACGCGCAGGGCGCCGACATCGTTGCGAAGCGCCAGAGCCGTGACGTACAGCGGCTTATGGATCCCTTCCGCCTGATCGTGCTCCGCAGCACCCCACATCCGCGCGTAGATCCCAACCGGGGGTGTCACATCGCGCCGGGCGACACCAGCGAAGCCTCGAAACGCGCTCGGATTGTGCTGCGGCATCGCGCCGAACCCTAACGACCGCGCGAGACAGACGCCAAGTGGGGCCGCGACGACGAATGCCTGCGATCATCCAGCCGTGGGCCAATGGACATTCGACCCGCTGCCGCTCGTCGGCGGCGCAGTGGCTCTCGTGCTCTACGCACAGGGGTTTCAGCGTCTGCGCTCGCGTGGAACGCACCTCGTCGGTTGGGGCCGAGCCGCGCTCTACACACTCGGCGTACTGATTGGTGTCCTTGCGCTCGTCTCCCCCATAGACACAATCGGTGAGGAAAAGCTGCTCGCCGTCCACATGCTCCAGCACTTGCTCCTCGGTGACGTGGCGCCGCTCTTCATCGTGCTCGGGCTTGTCGGGCCCATGAGCGTGTTCCTCCTTCCTGCCGATGTCCTGCGCAGCGTCGGCCGGTTCCGCCCTCTGCGCGCTGTGATCTCGTTTCTCCTGCGGCCATGGGTGTCGTTTTGGGCATGGGTGATCGCGATGGGCGCCTGGCATATCCCCGCCGCGTACGACGCAGCGGTACGGCACCCCGCTGTCCACGTTGTCGAACACTGGAGCTTCATCGCAACCGGCGTCCTCGTGTGGGTGCAGATCCTCGACCCGAGCCGTCACCGGCGGCTCTCGCAGGGAATGCGCGCCGTCTTCGCAGGCCTCATCTTGTTCGCCGGCATGGTGCTCAGCGAAGTGCTGATCGCCGCTCACCCGCTGTACGCGCCCTACCTGCACGTTGCACACCGGCCGTTTGGCTGGGACGCCGCCGAAGATCAGAACCGTGCCGGCGTCCTCATGATGGCAGAGCAGGTTCTCACCTTCGGCATGGTCGCCCTGCTCCTCGTGTGGGGTCATGTCGAGCAGGTTGAACGCGAGCACTTCTCGCCGCCTCCACCTCCTTCGGAGTAGCTCCCGTTAATGGTTGGAGGCGGGCAATGCCCGCCTCCAACCAGCTCAAACAGGTGGTGCTGAGAGGGAGATCAGCCCCCGCTGTCGTCCGATCCACCCGAAGAGGCGGTGATGAACGCAGCGAGATCCTTGATCTGCTGTGCGGACAACTGCTTCCCGTACGGCGGCATTGCCCCACCGCCGTTCGTGATGCGGTCGACCGACTTGCTAAACGCAGGTGCGTCGGTATTGAGGTTCGGACCGACGGTTCCCGCAGCCCCAGCCGCGGCGAGCGTATGACACCCTCCGCAGCCTGAAGCCGTAAAGAGCGTCTTACCCGAAGCCACAGTCCCGCCACCGATTGTGGTCGGCGCCGAAGCTGCAGGAGCCGTACCCGCAACAGCTGAGGTCTGGCCGACGTGGCGACCAAGAGCCCACCCTGCGACAACGATCGCGACGACGACGCCCGAGACGACAACCGCCTTGGCGACGACAACCGGTGCGACCTGCTGCCAGGTGCGAACCTCGCGGTTCTCGCCCTTGCCCCGGATCGTCTGGATGATGTTCCAGGCAAACAGGAGCTGTGCGAGGACGAGCGCCACCGTAACGGGGACAGCCCATTCGTTCAGAGCGTTCCAGTGGTGCGGGACAACCGCGTAGCGGCGAGGTGCACCATGAATGCCCTGGTACATCCAGATGATCGAATTGAGCGTGCCGAGCGAGAACGTCAGCCATACGTGCCATCGACCCATGCGATCGCTGTAGAGCTTCTTCCCGACGAACTCGGGAAGCCACGCATACGTCGCAGCGATGATCGCGAAGCCGATGCCCTCAAGGGCCATCTGGTGGAAGTGCCCCACAATGAACAGCGTGTTGTGCACGACCTGGTCAAACGCAATCGTCGCGTTGATCATCCCGGAGAGACCAGCTGAGAACCAGCTGAACAGACCAAGGAACAGCGCAGTGCCCACGGTGTCCCACTTGTAGTTCGAGCGGAAGATCGTGAAGAACAGGCTGTAGAGCGACAGGGCTGAGACAACCGTCACCGAGAACGTGAGCGGCTGGCTGATCACGTTCAGCGACGCCTGAATCGTTCCCGACGGGTAATCGATGTAGACGTGGTGCGCCCACACGATCACGTTCGCCGTGACGGCAATCGCCCAACCGATCGCGATGATGTTGCCCGCGACAAGCGGCCGACCAGCCTTCTTCGGAACAAGCGTGTAGTAGACCGCGACCGCCGGGAAGAGCAGCAGGTAGACGACCGGATGGCCGAACCACCAGAGGATGTTCTTCGCCCACAACGGGTCGACCGTGACGCTCGCCACGAACGTGTGCACGAGCAGCAGGATCAGCATCACCGCGAGCGGCAACGTCGCAATGATCATGTCGAGCGCGATCACGGCAAGCGGGATCACCGCGTACGGCACACCCTTGCCCGTCGTCGCGAACCTCTTCGGCGAGAGGTAGCCCCAGCCGATCGACGTGAAGTATCGATTGATTGGGTTCTTGCTGACGGCCCCGAGGGCTGGCCCGACTGCGGTATGGAGGATTCCCACACACCACGTGACGATCGCCAAGCCGGCGAGCAACACCGAGAACGTGAAGAAGAACGCCGTCCACTTACCCCACACGCCCGATCCATAGAGCGAGATCGGGTAGAGGAACACCCACGAGCCACCGAACTTGAACAGGAGGCAGGTGACAACGACGCCAAAGACGCCGCCGACCATCAGCCACCAGGTCGCTTCGGCCATCCACTTGCCAAAGCGGCGGATCGGGAAGCCCGCCTCGGCCATCACCCACCATGCCAGTCCCATGACGGCAAACGCACCCCAGCCGACGAACGCGCCGAGGCCGTGGGCGGTCATGATCGCGTAGTACCAGGCGTCCGGAACGCGTCCGGCACCCGCCTGGCTGTCGCGCAGGATCATCCCGAGGATGCCCGACGCTCCAAGGATCACCGTCGAGGCGATCAGGTACCGAAACGCAATCGACTTCGCGTATGCGCGGTCGGCACCTTCGGGAAGCGGAGTTGCAACGATCGGATGCTGCTCGGTCATGTCGTCACCGTGAGTTGAGCCTGCATCTTGGCGTGGTCAACGCCGCAGTACTCCAGGCAGAGCACGTCATAGGTGCCGGCCTGCTTGAAGGTGTAGACGTACTTCTGGGTGTAACCAGGCATGACCTGAACCTGGAACAGCAGCTTTCCGCCCTTGGTGTAGACGGCGAAGCTGTGATTGACGTCTTTCGAGGTGAGGTCAAATTCGACTGGCGTGCCAGCCTTGATAGGGGTTGTTGGAAGGATCCAGGCAAACTGCACGCCCTCAATTTTCACGACCTGCCCATTCGAACCAGCACTGCGTCCATACGGGGTGAAGAAAATCGTCGCGAAGAGCAGTGCGACGAGCGCAACGATGACAATGACAAACCACGCTTTCTCCGTCTCGCGGAGCTTGTGTGTCTCGGCGTCGCTCTGCACACGCTGCTTGCGTGTCGACATCGCGACCCAGACGGTAAACACTGCTGCCAGCGCGGTAGTGGCAAGCAGGAAGATGATGAGAATGATCGCTATTCGGCCCACGGAAAGGTTCTAACTGCCGAGGGGGCCTGAACCTAACCGTAGTTCCTACGAATCGGTTAGCGGCTTTCTCCTAGAAGGATGCGCTGATCTCCCGCAACCATGCGGGATTGCGCGGTGTGATAACGGGTAGCGGGCTAGGCGCTGCAGGGGGCGGAATCGCCACCGCCGCCGCACGCCTTGCCGGTCATCGGCAGACGATTGAGAAGCGCACCCAGCTGGGCGAGTTCTTCCGGGGCAAATCTGCTTGTAAACAGCTCTGCGATCCCCGCAAGATGTGTCGCGGACGCCTCGCGAAGGCGCTCGTGACCGGCCGAAGTGAGCTCGGCATAGCTCACCCGCGCGTCGCTCTGGCAGACAGCCTTTGCAACCAAACCCGTCCGCTCAAGTCCGCTCAGCAGGCGCGTGATGCCCGATGCGGTGAGCAACACCGTCTCGGCGAGGTCGACACGGCGCATCTTCGCCCCCGGAGCCTTAGCGAGATGGAGCATCACTTCGTAGTCGTTGAGCGTCAGCCCGTGCGCGTGCAGGAGCTCAGCATTGAGCTGCCGCGTGATCGCAGCGTGCGACCGCAGGAACGAAACCCACGAGTCGAGGACACGTGGGGTATCGACAGTCGCAGACATCGCAACGAAGTGTACTTCGCGCAGGGGTCGCGACGCTAGGCCACATCTGGCCGCGATGCATCGCCAGCGCTTATTCACTTATTTGACGTATGGCATTCACTTATGTATCTTGTCCAGCAAGCCGATAGACAATCGGCCCCGGAACTGTTCATCCGACTATCGCTTAGGAGCTTCATGACCCGCACGAAAGTTGCTTTACTCACCCTGGCTGGCGCTCTCATCGTCGCCACCGCGGCAGGCGCCGCCGTCAAGGACACAACGCTGAACCTCGTGGCCTACTCGACGCCCAAGCCCGTCATGGCAAAGATCATCACGGCCTTCCAGCAGACGCCGCAGGGTCAGGGAGTCAACTTCACGCAGTCGTACGGCCCTTCGACCAACCAGGCTCGGGCCGTGGTCGCGGGCCAGCCGTCGGATCTCGTCTTCCTCTCGACCGGCGACGACGTCAACCAGCTCGTTGATGCAGGCCTCGTGAGCGACACCTGGGATAAGCAGGGCTACTCCGGCATCGCCGCCGACACGGTCGTCGTCTTCGCCGTCCGCGACGGCAACCCGAAGCACATCAAGGGTTGGGCCGACCTGGTCAAGCCGGGCGTCGAAGTGATCACGCCGAACCCATTCAGCTCCGGATCGGCCAAGTGGAACATCCTTGCCGCCTACGATGCGCAGCGGCACCTTGGCAAGACTGACGCGCAGGCAACCGCTTACGTGCAGGAGCTCTTCAAGCACGTCGTGTCACAGGACACCTCGGGCTCGAACGCAACAAACACGTTCCTTTCTGGCAAGGGCGACGTCCTGATCACGTACGAGTCGGAAGCGATCAACGCGCAGCTGCAGGGCAAAAACATCAAGTACGTGATCCCGCGCCAGACAATGCTGATCGAACTCCCGATCGCTCTGATCAAGAGCTCGGGTAGCGCCGACCACGTCAACCAGTTCATTCAGTACGTCAAGTCGACCCCGGCCCAGGAGCTCTTCGTCCAGTACGGCTTCCGCCCGGTCAACAAGACCGTGCAGAAGGAAGCGGCGACGATCAAGGCCTTCCCGACACGTCCCGGCATCTTCACCGTGAACGACAAGACGATCGGTGGCTGGCGGAATGCGGACAAGGTCTGGTTTGATCCCTCAAATGGGCGCATCGTCTCGATCGAAAAGGCTGTCGGAGGACCGACCTCTGGCTAGCACCGGACTGGCCCTGCGCCCCCGCAGGAGCCGCTCCGTTCTCCACTCAAGCGAGAGGGCCGCAACGGCCCTCTCGCTTGGTTTTGTTACAGCCTTTCTGACCGTCATCGTGGCGCTGCCGATTGCCGCTCTCATCTGGGCGTCGAAGAAGCGCGGGGGGAGCGATTTCTGGCAGGCGATTTCGAATCCCGAGGCTGTGGCGGCTCTGAAGCTGACGATCACCGTTGCGGTGATCGCCGCGCTCGTGAACGCCGTGTTCGGGACGATCATCGCGTGGGTGCTCGTCCGTGACGAGTTCCGCGGCAAGTCGATCGTCAACGCGCTGATCGACCTCCCCTTCGCGCTGCCGACGATCGTCGCCGGTCTCGTCGTCCTGGCGTTCTACGGGACGAGCTCACCGCTCGGCATTCACGTCGCGTTCACCCGCACGGCAATCGTGCTGGCGTTGCTCTTCGTCACACTGCCGTTCGTCGTCCGAACGGTGCAACCGGTGCTAATCGAACTCGATAAGGACATGGAAGAGGCGGCCCGATCGCTCGGCGCCGACGAGTTCACGGTCTTCCGCCGCGTCGTGCTGCCGAACATCCTTCCCGGCATCCTCTCGGGCGTCACCATGGCGTTTGCGCGAGCGATCGGCGAGATCGGCGCGATCGTGCTGATCTCGGGCAACCTGCCGTACAAGACGGAGGTCTCGTCCGTCTACATCTTCCTGCGCAACCAGGGTGGCGACCCCGCCGGCGCCTCGGCAGTCGCGGTCGTGCTGCTCTCGATCTCGTTCGCCGTCCTGCTTGCTGTCGGTGGCGTTCGTCGCTTCGCAACGAGGTTCGAACGTGCTTAGCCGCAAGCTGACGCTCCGCTCGCTCGCGTTCGTCTACCTGCTGATGATCTTGGTGGGGCCGCTCTCGATGATCTTCTGGCGCATCGGCAAGGACGGTGTGACCAACGCGTGGGACGCGCTGATCGCGCACGACACGATTCACGCCTTCCAGGTGACGTTGACGATCGCGATCATCGCAGTGCCGCTGAACACGCTCTTCGGCATCGTCGTGTCGCTCGCGATCGTGCGCAAGAAGTTCCCGGGGAAGGGCCTCGTCAACGCGTTCGTTGATCTCCCCCTAGCGCTCTCCCCCGTTGTCGTCGGGCTCGCGCTCTTCCTGCTCTATGGCCGCACAGGCTGGTTCGGAAGCTGGTTCATCTCCCATCACATCCAGATCCTGTTCGCGCTGCCAGGAATGGTGCTCGCGACGATCTTCGTGTCGGTGCCGTTTGTGGCCCGCGAAGTCGTGCCGACGCTCCGCGAGATCGGCGACGATCAGGAGCAGGCCGCACGCACGCTCGGTGCAAGCGGGTGGCAGACGTTTTGGCGCATCACGCTCCCGTCGATCCGGTGGGCCGTCATCTACGGCGTCGTCCTCACGACCGCCCGTTGCCTCGGCGAATTTGGTGCCGTCGCTGTTGTGTCTGGCTCCATTCAAGGCAAGACAGAGACAGCCACCCTCCGCGTCGATGAGGAGTACCAGAACCTCAACTACGCCGGGGCGTACGGCATCTCGCTCGTACTCGCCGCGATCGCAATTCTCGTTCTGATCATCATGACCGTGTCACGCCCGAAGGAAGGAACTGCCTAGATGTCGATCTCAGTCCGCAACGTCAATAAGCGCTTCGGCGACTTCGTCGCATTGAACGACGTCTCGGTCGAGGTTGCGACGGGCTCACTCACCGCCCTCCTGGGCCCGAGCGGAAGCGGCAAGTCGACGCTCCTGCGCGTCATTGCCGGCCTTGAGACGCCCGACTCGGGCACGGTCGAAATCGCCGACGAGGATGTCACCGGGTTCACGCCGCAGAACCGGCACGTCGGGTTTGTGTTCCAGCACTACGCGGCCTTCAAGCACATGACGGTGCATGACAACGTCGCGTTTGGCCTCTCGATTCGGAAGCGTCCCAAGGAAGAGATCCGCGATCGCGTCGATCAGCTGTTGAAGCTCGTCCAGCTCGATGGGCTCGCCAAGCGCTATCCGTCCCAGCTTTCAGGCGGCCAGCGCCAGCGGATGGGTCTCGCTCGTGCGCTCGCCGTTGACCCGAAGGTGCTGCTCCTCGACGAACCATTCGGCGCGCTCGACGCACGAGTCCGTGCCGAGCTTCGTGAGTGGCTGCGTCGCCTTCACGACGAAACCCACACCACAACCGTGATCGTCACGCACGACCAGGAAGAGGCGATGGAAGTCGCCGACGAGGTCGTCGTGATGAATCGTGGGCGCGTCGAGCAGGTCGCCGGCCCGGTCGATCTGTACGAGAACCCGGCTAACGAGTTCGTGATGACGTTCGTTGGTTCGGTCAACCGGCTCGACAACACGTTCGTCCGCCCTCACGACCTCGAGCTCACGCTCGATCCGAGCCCGGGAGCAAGCGAGGCGATGATCGAGCGCGTCGTCCACCTGGGTTTCGAAGTTCGCGTCGAACTCGTTCGTGGCGAAGGCGAACCGCTCGCGGTGCAGCTCACACGCGACGCTGCCGAGCAGCTTGAACTTGAGCGCGGCCAGATCGTGTACGTCC
>CAIWTI010000276.1 GCA_903915545.1 uncultured Actinomycetes bacterium
CAGCAGGTCGCCCGCCGCGCGCTTGGTCTGCAGATGCGCGTTGTCGCCTACGACCCGTTCGTTTCGGCAGAACGCTTCAAGGAGCTTGGCGTCGAGTCGGGCACGATCGACGAGGTGCTCGCGCGCTCTGAGTTCCTCGCCTTGCACCTTCCGGCAAACGACGAGACGCGCCGGATGATCAACACCGAGACGATCGCCAAGATGCGCGATGGCGTCCGGCTCGTGAACGCTGCTCGCGGCGATCTGATCGACGACGACGCGCTCATCGCTGCACTTGCGTCGGGCAAGGTCGCCGGTGCAGCCATTGACGTCTTCTCGCCCGAGCCTTACTCGGGTCCGCTCCTGCAGGCGAAGAACATCGTTGTCACCCCGCATCTCGCCGCATCCACCGACGAAGCGCAGGATCGCGCCGGCGTGATCGTGGCCGAGCAGGTTGCGGCCGCACTCGAAGGCGGGCTCGTGTCGAACGCCGTCAACATTCCGACTGTCGGTGCCGACGACCTCAAGGTGCTCGGCGCGTTCGTACCGCTCGCAGCGTCGCTTGGTCGGCTGGCTCTCGACCTCGCCGGTGGCGAGCCCCACAAGATTGAGCTCGAGTACTACGGCGAGCTCGCGAACTACGACACTCGTCTGCTCACGGTCGCTGCGCTGAACGGCGCGTTCGCGGGCCGCACCGATCAGCCCGTGAACTACGTGAACGCGCCCGTGATCGCTGCTGAGCGTGGGATCGAAGTCGTCGAAAACAAGCGCAGCACGTCACGCGACTTCACGAACCTGATCGCAGTCGCCGCAGGTGACATGCGCGTTGCCGGAACGACGATCGGCCGGGAAAACCGGCAATGGCTCGTGTCGGCACTCGGCTTCGAAGTCGAGATTGAACTGGCCGAGCCGATGATGCTGCTGCGCTACGACGACGTCCCTGGCGTCGTTGGCAAAGTCGGCACGATCTTCGGTGACGCCGAGGTGAACATCGCCAACATGGCCGTCTCGCGAACGAACGATGGCACCAAGGCTTTGATGGCGATCACGATCGACGGCAGTGTCCCGCAGTCGGTCGTCGACCGGCTCGCCGCCTCGTTTGACGAGGTCTGGGTCACCGGCACCAACCCGGCCTAGTCGCTCCTCGACAGTTCTCCTACCAAACGTCTCGCGGCTTTCGCTAGAGTCTCGGCAGGTCGACCGTCGTCGTAGACGGCCGACCGAGGCACTGAGGCCTCAGGAACTAGCTCCGGCTAGCTCCTGAGGCCTCTTTTTTTTGTTCTCGAACGAGGGGAGAGGCGAATGGTGAAGGTAGAGGCGGTGGTGATCCGGGAACGGATCGAGATCGTCATCGACGCTGTCGAAGAAGCGACAGGTCACGTTGGTGTCACGGTCATCGAGGCCGTCGGTCACGGCCGGCAGCGTGGACTCACGCACGAATACCGCGGTCGCGTGTTCGAATCGCGGTTCTTGCCGAAGGCAATGCTCATCTTTCTGGTGAAGGACGAGATCGCTGATGGCGTCGTCGCAGCAATTCGCGACTCGGCACGCAGCGGCCACGTCTCGGGCGACGGGCTCGTCTGGACGTCACCGGTTGGCACCGTGATCCACAACCGCACAGGAAGCAAGCTTGAGGAGGTTGAGCCTGGTGTCTAGCCTGGTTGGAGCAGACGTCACGAACGGCAATCTCCTGATTGCTGCGAGCACGATTTGGGTCGTCATTACGGCCGTGCTCGTCATGTTCATGCAAGCAGGCTTCGCCTTCCTGGAAGCGGGCCTCACCCGCATGAAGAACGCTGGCCACATCGCCGGCAAGAACGTCCTGATCTTCGCGATCGCATCGCTCGTCTACTGGATGGTGGGCTTCGGCATCGCCTTCGGCGACGGCAACCTGTTCGTCGGAACGGCCGGGTTCTTCCCGTCGGTCGACGCACTCACGTCGGTCGGCAAGGCGCCGTTCGACTGGTTCTCGGAGATCCCGGGCGCCGCTGGCTACCTCTTCGAAGTGGTGTTCGCTGGCGTCTCGCTCGCAATTGTGTGGGGCTCGATGGCGGAACGCGCCAAGCTCTACGTGTACGTCGTGTTCGGCGTGATCTTCACGCTGATCTACTCCGTCACGTCCCACTGGATCTGGAGCCCGCACGGCTGGCTCTTCAAGGGCTCGCTCACCGGCGGCGTCGGCATGCAGGACTTCGCCGGCTCGACGGTCGTCCACTACCAGGGTGCTCTTGCGGCGCTCGCCGGGGCGTTGCTGCTCGGCCCGCGTATCGGCAAGTTCGGCACCGATGGTCGCGCCAACCCGATTCCGGGCCACAACATCCCGTACGCGGTGCTCGGCACGATCATCCTGTGGTTCGGATGGTTCGGCTTCAACCCGGGGTCGACCCTTTCGGTTGACTTCGGTGGGTTCGGCTACTTCGCCTACGTTGCGACGACGACCAACATCGCGGCTGCGGCTGGCGGTATCGGCGGGTTCTTCACTGCCTGGATCGTTCTGAAGAAGCCGGACATCTCGATGATGCTGAACGGTGTCCTTGCGGCACTCGTCGCGATCACCGCCGCCTCGGGCTTCGTTGCCCCATGGGCCGCTGTGGTGATCGGTCTCGTCTCCGGATTCATCGCGGTTGTTGGCGTGATCTGGGTTGAGAGCATCGGCATCGACGATCCGATCGGTGCAGTGTCCGTCCACGGCATGTCGGGTATCTGGGGCACGCTCGCCTGCGGTCTGTTCGCTGTGCCGCAGCTCGCGTCGAACCTCGCGACGGGCCAGGGCGGCCTTGTCTACACCGGCAGCTTCAAGCAGCTCTGGGTGCAGTTCCTGGGCATCGCCGTTGTCGGCGCATGGACGTTCACCACGTCCTTCGTCGTCCTCTGGGTGATGAAGAAGCTCTGGGGCATCCGTGTCCACGAAGAGGACGAGATCCTTGGTCTCGACGTCTCCGAGCACGGCATGTGGGGCTATCCCGAGTTCTACATCCCGGTTCCCGGCGGCTACGGCACCGGAACCCACAGCCACATGCTCTCTGGCGCTGGTGGCGGAGGTGGTGCGTCTCACGCGGCGCACGCCCCGACCCAAGAGCCAACGATCGAGGGCTAACAAGAGGGAGCGGGGAAGGGGCGTTATTCGCGGGGAGTGTCGCCCCTTCCCCCGCTTTCCTATCTCGGCCGGCGCTGCCATTCCCGTGGCGGCGCCGGCCGTTTCTCTTTGTGTCGACCGTCCGGGTGCGGGACATGTCCGGAGGAACGATCCCCCGGCTGTTTGGGGCGTGGCCCGCAGTCGGGAGATCGGACACGTCCAGCCAAGGCGGCTCAGCCGCAAGAATCCGCTCCGCTCCGTCGTCCCGCGCGCCATTTTCAGCCATGGCCTGGGGACAGTCCCCACGACATGGCCGCACCGGACGGGTGGCGTCTGGTTGGGACATGTCTCGTGGACATGCCCGGAATGGGTGTGTGGGGGCGCCGGTTAGCGCGCGCCGCCAGCGACAGCTGGCAGCAGGATGACCGTCGTACCTGGCGAGACCGCCGTGTCGAGACCATCGAAGAGGCGAACGTCCTGGCCGTCGATGAA
>CAIWTI010000277.1 GCA_903915545.1 uncultured Actinomycetes bacterium
CTGCTCAAGCCGGTCGATCCCGACCGACTCGGCCGCGTGATCGAGCGGCTGATCGAACGGTCACGAACCGATGGTGCTGCCGCACCGCCCGCAAAGATCTCAGTCGTTGTCGGCGGTGGTGTCGAGCTCATCGACTGGGAGGCGATCCACTTCGCTGTCGCAGATGGCGACTACTGCCGCGTCCACACGTCCGACCGTTCGTACCTGTGCACCCAGCCCCTCGGTGATCTCGAGGCGGAGCTTCCACCCGAGCGGTTCGCACGCATTCATCGTTCGACGCTCGTCAACCTTGCGCACGTCGCGGCGGTGCGACGCGTCGGCTCGGATCGGCTAAAGCTCGTGCTCGATGATGGCGCGCGTACCGAACTCGAAGTCGCGCGACGCCAGTCGGCGCGACTCCGAGAACGGCTGAACCTCTAGCGCTACTCAGACGGTGCTTCGTCGACCGCTGGCGGCACGGTGCCACCTGGCTCGTGACCGCCGAGCACAGCGTCCTTGATGAAGCGGCGCGTCTCGGGTCCGGTCAACGGATTGAAGAGGATGCCGAGTGCGATGCCTGCGACCAAGACGGTTCCCTTACGACCGCCGCGACCCTTCGTCGGTCGACCTTGGAGGCGATCGCTTGCGTGACGGAGATCCTCAATCGCCTCGGTCAGCTTCGCACGCAGGTCGTCGTCGGTTGCCACGCGCGATGCGAGCTGGATCGGCGTTCGCTCTGAACCTGAAAGTTCGGAGTACAACTCGCGTGCCGTGCCAAACGCGCGCATCACATCGCCGCGCAGCTTGTCGTCGGTCATTGCCCGTTCAACGTACGGTTTGATGTTCTCCGCTGCGTCCGCGACTCTGTCCTTGTTCTTCGCCATGTCGACCACGTCCTTTCACTCACGCATCTTCGGCCATCCGACTTCACGTCGACTCGGGTCGATTGTCGCCGCCATCATCTCGGCGGTGGCCGTCGCCGCCCTTACGGGCTGCGGTGGCACTGCAAAGGTACAGCGACTGACTGGGCCGGGGTTCACGTTTTCGGCGCCGAGCGGCTGGCAGGTGTTGCGCTCCTCGACGTCTGTGACCGCCCAGTCGGGAAGTACCGATCTCGTTGCGGTGCACACCTATCGCCTGACAAAGACGTACACACCCGATCTGTACGGGGCGTCCGGTCGAGAGCTAGGCGGCACGGTCGCGAAGCTCGCGAAGCAGCTAAAGGGCACTGTCGCGCACGCGCACACCGTTACGGTCGCGGCGACCGACGCGCACTCCTACCGCATTGATTACGGCGAGACGTCCGAAGAGCTGACCTTCGTCTTCCGTGATCGCACCGAGTTCGAGCTCGTGTGTCGCTTCGCCAAGGGCACGCCATCCGCGGCCTGCACGTCGCTCATCACGAGCTTCACGCTCGTCTAGCTGCCGCTATGCGGCGGTGCCGCGTGCTGCCTGGCGTTCGATCAGCCGTGGCCGCGAGCGGATCGTCCGAACCGCACTCGGCGTGAACGCGGCCGCGAAGACATCCTGGATCGTGTCGGCCGGGATGAACTCGAGGGTGCCCCGAGCCTCGGGTGGAAGATCGTCTACGTCGTCCATGTTCTCGCGTGGCAGCACGATCCGGCGGAGTCCGGCGCGTTGTGCGGCGAGCGACTTTTCGCGCACACCACCGATCGGCAGTACCAGCCCGGTGAGTGTGATCTCGCCCGTCATGCCAAGGTCGGCGGCGACAGGCTCGCTGCGGAGAAGCGACGCGATTGCGGTCGCCATCGTGACACCGGCCGACGGCCCGTCCTTCGGCACCGCTCCCGCCGGAACATGGATGTGGAGGTCGTGCGTTGCAAACCAGTCGTCCGCGACGTCGAACGCGCTCGCGTGCGAACGCACCCAGGAGAGCGCGGCCCGCGCCGACTCTTGCATCACGTCGCCGAGCTGACCCGTGACGGTGAGCGCACCCTTCCCGGGGTACGCAGCAGCCTCGATGAACAGGACGTCGCCACCGGCGGCGGTGTAGGCAAGGCCGGTCGCAACACCCGGCTGTGAGGTGCGCTTGCGAACCTCGCCGCCATTGCGCCGCGACCCGAGCCAGTCGCGCAACTGTTGATCGTCTACCCGTGTCTTCTCGGTCTTGCCCTTGGCCACCTGCGTCGCCGCCTTGCGGCAGACATCAGCGAGGCGGCGTTCGAGATTGCGGACGCCCGCCTCACGCGTGTAGTCACGGATGATCGTTCGGAGCGCCGTGTCGGGAAGCGTCAGCTGCGAGCGCTTGAGCCCGTTCGCGACGAGCTGCTTGGGCAGCAGATGCCGCTTCGCAATGCCGAGCTTCTCCGTCTCGGTGTAGCCCGACAGCG
Source organism: uncultured Actinomycetes bacterium (assembly GCA_903915545.1). Classification (GTDB taxonomy): domain Bacteria; phylum Actinomycetota; class Thermoleophilia; order Gaiellales; family Gaiellaceae; genus PALSA-600. The sequence continues at coordinate 2,331 of CAIWTI010000277.1, forward strand.
AGATTGTGTCCATACGGTCGAGCAGTGGGCCGGGGATCGTGTCCAGCGTGTTGGCGGTGCAGATGAAGAGCACCTTCGACAGGTCGAACGGAAGGTCGAGGTAGTGGTCGCGGAACGTCGCGTTCTGCTCTGGATCGAGCACCTCAAGCATCGCGCTCGCCGGATCACCGCGGAAGTCGGAGCCCATCTTGTCGATCTCGTCGATCAAGATCACCGGGTTCGACGAGCCGGCGTCGCGCAACGACCGAAGGATCGTTCCCGGCAATGCACCGACGTACGTCCGACGATGACCGCGAATCTCCGATTCGTCGCGCACACCACCAACAGCGATCCGCACGAACTTCCGGCCGAGAGCACGCGCGACCGATTGGCCGAGCGACGTCTTGCCCACACCGGGAGGCCCAACAAAGCAGAGGATCTGCCCCGAGATCTCGTTGCGCAGCTTCGCGACGGCGAGGTACTCGACGATCCGATCCTTCACCTTGTCGAGGTCAAAATGCTCCTCGTCGAGCACCGAACGGGCATGCTCAAGATCGAGGTTGTCGTCAGTGTGCGTTCCCCATGGCAGGGTCAGCACCCACTCAACGTAGGTGCGAATCACGCCGTACTCAGCGGCAGCTGCGGGCAGCCGCTCAAGCCGCGCCAGCTCCCGTTCAACCGACTCACGGACGTCAGCGGGAAGCCCGGTGAGCGCGTTGAACCGCGCGCGAAGCTCAGAGAGTTCGGCCTCCTCGGGATTTCCTTCGCCGAGCTCCTGCTGGATCGCCTTCAACTGCTGGCGCAGGAAGTGCTCGCGCTGCCCCTTCTCCATCTCCGACTGCACCTGCGACTGAATCTTCGAACCGAGTTCGAACACCTCAACTTCGCGCGAGAGAATCGCCGACACCCGGCGCAGGCGACGCTCGACATCAATCGTCTCGAGGATGTCCTGGCGCTCGCTGGTCGAGATCGTCCGGAGCGTCGAGGCAACAAGGTGGCAGAGGGCGCTCGGGTCGGCGACATTCGCCGCTGCAAGCTGCAGCTCCTCCGGCAGGTACGGCGCGAGGCCAATGATCTGCGCGAACTGACCCTGGACATTTCGTGTGAGTGCCTCGACCTCGGGCGTGTCCAGATTGACGTCGGGGAGCGCCGCAAAGGTGGCTGTGAGGTACGGATCGCTCCCGAGGGCTTCCGCCAAGCGCACGCGCTGGAGCCCGCCAACAAGAATCCGCAACGTGCCATCAGGCACTTTGATCATCTTGTGGACGACCGCCACCGTGCCGATGTCGTAGATGTCCGTGAAGCCGGGCTGGTCGATTGCGGCATCCCGCGCCGAAACAAGGGCGACGAGTCGGTCACCTGCGACAACATCGTCGATCAGTGCGACCGAGCGATCCTGCCCAATCGCGAGCGGTGCCATCGACTGCGGGAACACGACGGTGTCTTTCAGCGGAAGCACGGGCAGCGTGCGCGGGAGCACAACGAGCTCGTCGCTACCGGCCTCGCCCAGGTCAAACGTGATGCCCGTCACGCTGCACCCACAGCGATCGAGATGCGGCCCGCGGCTGGCACCTGCTCGGCAACGGGGAGCGAGACGGTGATGACACCGAGGTCGTAGCGGGCTGATGCTCCATCGGAATCAACGTCGGCGGGCAGACGAATCTGGCGGCTAAACGAGCCGTACTCGATCTCCACCTGCTCGTAGACGCGACCTTCGCCGGTCGGACGCGGGCGCTCCCCCGAGATCACGAGGGTTCGCTCGGAGACCGCAAGATTGAGGGTCGCCGGATCGACACCGGGCACCTCGACGACGACCGTCAAGAGCTCTCCGTCACTCGACCGAAACGCATCGACGTTCGGACGAAAGCCACGCCGCAGCCCTACGAAACGCGGAACCTGCCACAGGTCAGCAAACAGTTCCTCGATCTCATCTTGGATACGTCGGGTATCGCCTTCGCTCACGAACTCTCCCCATCTCCGCTCGATGCGGGTCTGCTGCCGGATACCCGCTGGGAATCGGCGTGCGCCGTGTTGCCTTTAGGCCGTCCACTCCGTTCACACTGTTCTCCGACGCGAGGGCAAAACGGGTCTTTAGCCTGTCTGCGTGGAACGCTGGACACGTCTCGTTCTCCGTCTTCGCTGGGTCGTCGTGCTGGCGTGGGCCCTCATCCTCGTGGCAGGCGGGATCGCGAGTGGCAAGGTTGCCCCGCTGCTCTCAAACACGTTCTCTGTGCCGGGCACGTCGTCCGAGCACGTGAAGCTCGTGCTGCAGCAGCACTTTGGCGACCGTGCCGACGGTGCGTTCACCGTCGTCTACCAACTCGCTAACCCTGCGACCCCGGCCACAATCGCCCGACTCCAAGCCGTCAACGCACGCGCGGCTGCCACCATTCCGACGGGCTCCGCAGGGCCGCTCGCGCCGGCGGGCAACAGGCTCGTCTACGGCTCAATCGTCTCGACTCTGAAGCTGGCCGACGCGAAGGCCTATACCGCTCCGCTGCTTCGCACCCTCGGCACCCCGCCTGGCGTCGCCCACACCTACGTCACCGGCGCGGCCGCGATCCAGCACGATCTCGACCCGATCTTCTCCCAAGACCTCAAGAAGGGTGAGGCGATCGCGATCCCGATCGCACTGCTTGTTCTGCTGCTCGTGTTCGGGCTCTCGCTATCGGTGACGATCCCGCTGATCTTCGCCGCGTGCACGATCACCGGCACGCTCGGCCTCGTCTATTTCGTTGCGCAGCTCGCCGAAACGCCCACCTACGCGACGAACCTCGTCGAGCTGATCGGCCTCGGCATCGCCGTCGACTACTCGCTCCTCGTCGTGTATCGGTTCCGCGAAGAGCTCGCCCGCGGCAGGAGCAAGGACGACGCGATTGTCCGCACGATGCAGACCGCTGGTCGCGCCGTCATCTTCTCGGGCGGCGCTGTCGCACTTGGACTCGCGTTGCTCGTGGCGATGCCACTGCCGTTCATGCGCATGCTCGGTGTTGCGGGCTTCCTGATCCCCGTGGTGTCAATCGCCGCCGCGGCCACCCTGCAACCTGCGCTGCTCTCGTTCTACGGCCAGCGGGGCACGGCGCGGCGACGCATTCTGCCGGGCGAGCCAACCGATCCCGAGCGCGGCATGTGGGCACGGCTTGCCCGCTCGATCATGGCCCGGCCCGTCTGGTACCTCGTTGGCGGCACCGTGGTGCTTCTCGCCGCCGCCGCACCAGCCTTCTGGCTTCAGGTGACTCCCGGCTCGGCCTACGGCATCCCACGCAGCCCGCAGTCGGTCCGTGGTTTCGACCTCTTGCAACGGCAAGTCGGGCCGGGTGCGATCGCGCCGAGCCAGATCTTGATCGACGCCGGCAGCGCCGCAGGTGTCAACGCACCAGCGATCCAAGCAGCGGCTGGACGCCTCGTCACGGAACTCCGCGCGGATCCCGAAGTTGCCTCGGCCCTCTACGCGCCAACAGGGCGCTTCGTTGACGCGACCAAGCGATACGCCCAAATCATCGTTGCGGGCCGCCACGATTACGGCTTCCCCGAGGAACAGACATTCGTCCACCGGCTGCGGGACACGCTCATCCCTCGGGCGAAATTCCCGCCCGGAACGGTTGTCCAGGCGGGCGGTGCCGCCCCGCAAGGCGTCGACTTCCTCCACCAGGCCTACAGCACGTTCGTCCCGCTGATCGCGGCCGTGCTTGTGCTCACGTACTTGCTGCTGCTGCGGGCGTTCCGCTCTGCGCTGTTGCCATTGAAGGCGGTGCTGCTCAACCTGCTCTCTGTCGGCGCAAGCTACGGCCTCCTCGTCGTCGTCTTCAAGTGGGGCCTCGGCCACTCCCTCCTCGGCCTCTACCACTTCGGGCAGGTCGAAGGCTGGATCCCGATCTTCCTCTTCGCCATGCTCTTCGGCCTCTCAATGGACTACGAGGTCTTCCTCGTCACCCGCATGCGAGAAGCGTGGGACGACGGTGCCGACAACGTCACCGCTGTCGCCCATGGCCTCGAGCGCACCGGCCGGATCATCACCGCCGCCGCCGTCATCATGTGCGCCGCGTTCGCTGGCTTCATGGCCGGCCGGATCGTCGGCCTGCAGGAGTTCGGACTCGGGCTCGCCGTCGCCGTGTTCGTTGACGCCACGTTGGTGAGGTCAATCCTCGTTCCGTCGCTCATGGCGGTTCTTGGCCGCTGGAACTGGTGGCTTCCACCCTGGGCCGCACGCCTCGTACGCGTCGCTCCCGGTCGCTGATCGCTCACGGTAACTCTTCGGTCGGCGGCTCGACGACCATTGGTTCAGGCGAAAGGCGGTGGCTCGGTTCGAACGAATTTCGTACAGACGCGCTACGAATTCGCAACCGCCGCGGCCGATGATGGGAACATGCGCACGCTCGCCGCAGTCACCGGAACGCTGACAACGATCATCCTGCTGCTCCCGCACTGAGTTTGGTCCGTAGGGCTGCGCCTCGGCGCGGTCCCGGACAAGCGGCGGCGCCAGCCGGCGCTCTAAGCTCGCGCGGTGCGCAGGCTGACCCACATCGCATTCGGACCCGAGGTCGACCCGGCGATCCGACCCGTTCTGATCGTCGGGTTTGGTGGGACGTTCGCGATGACGATCCTCTTCCCGTACCTCGGGATCTACGCGCTCAAAGGCCTCGGCGCCTCGCAAAACCAGCTTGCCGTCACGTTCGTCCTCGCGGCCGTGCTCGCCGCTGCGGGCGGATACACCGCGGGGCATCTGTCCGACCGCATCGGTCGTCGGCGGGTGCTGCTCTTCGGCTGGGTCTGCACCGCCACCGTTCCACTTGGACTCGCACTCGTTGGTCACCATGTTCTCCTCGGCCTCGCATTCGTCGCCGCCTACGGAGCATCGGGCGCGCTCGGCGAATCGGCCGGACAGGCGCTGATCGCCGACCTCGTCCCACCCGAGAAGCAGGCGCTCGCCTACGCCTCCGAGCGCGTCGCCGAAAACCTCGGCGTCTGCTTCGGCCCGCCGGTCGGCGCACTGCTGCTCCTCACCCACGATTGGCGCGTGCTGTTCCTCACCGTCGTCGCGCTCGTTGGGTGCGTCTGGGTGGTCGCCTACCGGCTGATCCCTGTTCGAGGGTCGTACGCCCCGAAAGAGGGAACGCCACGACCAGCCTCTTTCACCGCGATCAGACGTGACCGACGGTTCCAGCTCTTCTTGGCGTTCAACGTCCTCGCCAGCATGACGTACGTCGGCTTCGACTCGGTCTTCGCGATCTCCCTGACCGGATCACACGGGTTCTCGCCGTCGCAGGTCGGGCTCATCCTCGTCGTCAACCCGATCCTGATCACCTTCACCCAGGTGCGACTCACCCGGCGCCTCCGCAACGTGTCGCCCGCAATCAAGCTCGCAGCCGCGATGCCACTCATGGGGCTCCCGTTTCTGTTCCTCGCCGTTTCCGACGCGCTGCCAATCGTCGCGCTCCTGGTTCTCGTGTTCGTCGTCGGCGAGATGCTCTGGGTGCCGTCAGCCCAGACTGTTGTCGCCGGCCTCGCGCCTGCTGAGATCCGCGGGGCCTACATGGGGTTCTACGGCGGCACGTTCCAAGTCGCCTGGGCGCTCACCCCGTTCTTCGGGCTCCAGATCCGACACAGCTTCGGCGACCTCGCAATGTGGATCGCGATCGCGGCGGTCTCAACGGTCGCTTCCGCGGCGGGTGCGTTCGCCGCCCGAGGTCCAAGGGTCGCCGCAGCGGTAGCATCGGCGGCGGAATGAAGGGATTGATCTGCGCTGGCGGGAACGCGACACGGCTCGAAGAGCTCACACGCGTCACCAACAAACATCTGCTGCCGGTCGGCCGCTGGCCGATGGTCTACTACCCGCTGCAGCTGCTGCAGCGCGTCGGCGTCCACGAAGTTCTGATCGTTACGGGCAAGCAGCACGCCGGCGACTTCATCGACCTGCTGGGTGACGGACGCCTGACCGCGCGCGGCAGCGACGAGGTGCTCTTCGATCTCGACCTCTCCTACAAGGTGCAGGTTGAAGCCGGGGGTATCGCCCAGGTCGTCGGCATGGCCCGAGATTTCGCGCGCGGCGAGAAGCTCGTCGTGTGCCTCGGCGACAACATCTTCGAGAAGGCGCAGGCCGACGCAATCGCGAACTGGGACACCGACGACGCTCTCGTCTTTGTGAAAGACGTCCCCGACCCGCAGAACTTCGGCGTGGTCGCGTACGGCGACGACGGCTCGGTGGTCGATCTCGTCGAGAAGGCCGGTGTCGTCGACATGCGCTACCCGAGCCCACCATCAAACGATGCGGTCGTGGGTCTCTACTGCTACCCACCTGACGTCTTCGACATCATCAGCACGCTCAAGCCATCCAGCCGCGGTGAGCTCGAAATCACCGACGTCAACCGCGAGTTCGTGCGGCAAGGTCGACTTTCGGTCAACCAGGTCGATGGCTGGTGGCACGACGGAGGTAAGCACTGGGGCGATCTCGCTGAGGTCGGCCGTTTGATCGACCAGACGGGCGCGAACCAGTGATCCCCGGCCTCGTACGGCACCCGCTCAAGCGGTTCGAAGACGAGCGCGGCTGGTTCTCGGAGCTCGCGCGCGCGAGCGGACTGCCGAAGCCGATCGGTCAGGTCAACCTGTCGCGCTCTGCGAAGGGCGTGATCCGCGGCCTCCACTTCCACGAGCGCGGCCAGGACGATCTCTTCGTCTGCCTCGACGGAATGGTCCGCGTCGTCGTGCTCGACCGTACGACTGGCGAGACGTTCACCGAAGACATTGGCGACGACAACCCCGTCGCGATCTACGTGCCCGGCATTCATGCCCACGGGTACGAGGCGCTCACCGATTGCCTGTTCAGTTACCTCGTCACCGAGGAGTACGACCCGGCGAACCCCGACGAGCACGGTGTCGCTTGGAATGACCCTCGCGTCGTCCACCTTTGGAGCACGCAATCTCCGCTTCTCTCCGCCCGGGACACGGCCGCGGCGCTCTGATCACGGGTGCTGGTGGCCAGCTCGGCCACGCGCTCGCTGAGACGTTCCCAGAGGCACTCGCGCTGACCCGCGGCGAGTGGGATGTCACGTTCCCGGCCTCCGAGCTGCTGAAGCCCGAGCTCGTTCTGCACGCCGCGGCCTGGACGAACGTCGACGGCGCTGAGGACGACCCGCAGGACACCGCTGCCGTCAACGTTGGTGGCGTGCAGCACGTCGCCGAGCTCGGCGCGCCGTTCGTTCTCTACTCGACCGACTACGTCTTCGACGGCACAAAGCGAACGCCGTATGTCGAGTCCGACCGAACGAATCCGTTGGGCATCTACGGCCGTACGAAGCTGCATGGCGAGGCAGCCTCAGGCGAGCACGTGTGGATCGTCCGCACCTCCTGGCTCTTCGGCGCAACCGGCAAGAACTTCGTGCGCACGATGCTGCGCCTTGGCGCGGAGCGGGACGAGGTTGCAGTGGTCGACGACCAGCGCGGCTGTCCCACGTTCGTCGGTCACCTTGCAGCGGCGACCGCGGCGATCACGGAGCTCCCCTACGGCGTCTATCACGTCGCCGCCGACGGCGACTGCACGTGGGCTGACTTCGCCGAGGCGATCTTCGAAGACGCCGGGCTCGAGTGCCGCGTCCGCCGGATCACCACGGCCGAGTTCGGGGCGCGCGCGCCGCGTCCGGCGTACTCCGTCCTTCGTTCCGAACGCGGAGCCCCCGAGCTGCCGCACTGGCGCGACGGGCTGAGGGAGTGCCTCAGCCTCCTCGGCGCCCGGTAGCCTTCCCGCGATGCGTGTCCTCGTTACCGGCGGCGCCGGCTTCATCGGTTCGCACTACGTGCGCCTTCTGGCCGCACAGGGTGACGAGGTTGTCGTGCTCGACAAGCTCACGTACGCGGGAAACCGCGAGAACATCGCCGATGTCCCACACACCTTCCATCAGGGCGATATCGCCGACCCTGACGCTGTCGCGAAGGCCGCGAAGGGTTGCGATGCGATCGTCAACTTCGCGGCTGAGAGCCACGTCGACCGCTCGATCATGGGGCCTGCAGAGTTCATTCTCACCGACGTGCTCGGAACCCAAGTGCTGCTCGACTACGCGCGCCATCACGAGCTGCGCTACGTCCAAGTCTCGACCGACGAGGTCTACGGCGACATCCCGCTTGAGGCGGCCCCCTCAACCGAGGATGCCCCGATTCGCGCATCCAGCCCGTACTCGGCGTCCAAGGCCGGCGGCGACATGCAGGTGCTCGCCTATGTGCGCACCTTCGGCGTCAACGCGAGCATCACGCGCGGTGCCAACACCTACGGCCCGAACCAGTACCCCGAGAAGCTGCTTCCACTCTTCATCACGAACGCCTTCGAGGGTCTGAACCTGCCCGTGTACGGCGACGGGCGCCAGCGCCGCGAATGGCTGCATGCCGAGGATCACTGCACCGGCATCGACCTCGTGCTCCGGAAGGGCTCTGCAGGCGAGGTCTACAACGTCAGCGGCCAGGAGCGCGAGAACATGGAGGTGATTCGCGGAATCCTCGACCAGACCGGTGCGAGTCCTGATCTCCTCCGTCACGTCGCCGACCGTCCCGGTCACGATCGCCGGTACGCGATCGACTCGACGAAGCTGCGGTCGCTTGGCTGGTCGCCTCGGCACACGCTCGACGGCGGCGGTCTCGCCGACACCGTCGCGTGGTACCGCGACAACCGTGCGTGGTGGGAGCCAATCAAGTCGGGCGAATACCGCACCTACTACGAGGCGCAGTACGGCAAGCGCCTCGGTAGCTGAGAGCTGGAATCCTCTCGGATTCCAAAGGAATCGCTAACGGGTTCCGTGTGAGCCCGTTGCTACCGTGACCCATCGTGCTCCGGCGCGCCCTGCCTGTCATCGCGCTTGTCGCGCTCGGCGCCCTTGGCGCGCTCGCTGCCTCGGTCGTCGCCCAGGGATCGTTGCTCGACACGACGACGGGAACGTCGGTGTCGGCCCCATCGTCGACTGACGTCACGACGACGACCACAATCCCTACGGGCACGGTGCCGACGGTTCCAACAACGACGGTGCCGCTGACCACGACTGCACTCACAACGACGGCGCTGACGACCACGGCCCTGACGACGACCGCTCGCACCACGACCGGCGCGACCACGGGGACGACGACGACTCCGACCTCGACCGTGCCTGCGGTGAGCGCGTCACCCACCACGATCGTGATTGATGGGCACGGTTGGGGCCACGGGATGGGGATGAGCCAGTGGGGCGACTACGGCTACGCCAAGCATGGCTGGACGTATACGCAGATCCTGACCCACTACTACACGGGGGTGACTGTCACGGCGAAGCCGGAGGTGTCGGTACGCATCCTCCTCTTCGACGGCGTTCGACGTGTCACCTTGGCGTCGGATTCGCCCTGGAAGGTCACCGACTCGACCGGCGCATCCGTGGCACTCCCGCCGGGGAAGCTGCTCCTCGGCGCAGACCTGATGATCTCCGGCCGTGTGCTCACCGGGCCACTGACCTTCGATCCGGGCACCACCCCGCTGACGGTCGGGACACGGGCATACCACGGGAGCGTTGTCGCCACGTCGACGGGAAAGAAGCTGCAGATCATCAATCGCCTGGGCCTCGAGCAGTACGTCGACGGCGTCCTTGGATCAGAGGTGCCGTCCTCGTGGCCGGCCGAAGCGCTCAAGGCGCAAGCCGTTGCGGCCCGCTCGTACGCGCTGGCTGAGCTCACGACCGTCGTTACCGCTCGCGCCTACGACCTCTTCAGCGACACGCGCAGCCAGGCCTACCTCGGCATCTCCTCCGAAACACCCGCGACGCTCGCAGCTGTTTCGGCGACGGCGGGCCAGGTCATCCTCTCGGGTGGCCAGGTGGCGACCGCGTACTACTCGTCGAGTTCGGGCGGACGCACGGAGTCGTCCCTTGATGCGACAGGCAAGGACATTCCCTACCTGCAGTCTGTCGACGATCCGTACGACACCTACGCGCCAAACCACAACTGGGGTCCGGTCCTCGTCGACGGCGCGAAGGCAGCCAAGGCGCTTGGGATCGCGGGCGGTTTGATCGACCTGCAGACGATCAATGGGCCGACAGGGCGCGTCCAGAAGGCGATCGCAGTGTCACCCACCGCGTCAACGACGTTCCACGGTGAGACGATCCGCTCCGCGCTCGGGCTCCGCTCAACGTGGTTCTCGGTGCGCTGGCTTGCCCTTGCGAAGAGCCAGACGCTTCCGCAAGGAACGGTCACCTCGGTGATACTCACGGGTGTCGTCCGCGGCTTCCCCGTCGTCCAGCTCGAAGCGAAGCCTGCAGGTTCGGTGTGGGCACCCGTCGGCCCGGTCACGCCGACGTCGGATGGCTCGTTCTCAATCGCAGTGCGTCCCGCCGTCACGACGAGTTACCGTCTTGCCGCCGGAACGATCCGTGGGGCGCAGATCACCCTGGCCATCGCTCCCGTTGTGACGGCAACCGCGCTCAATCGGGCGGTCACCGGCACGATCGCGCCGGCAACCGCAGGCGTGCCCGTTGAGCTGCAAGTGCGAAACGGTGCGGTCTGGCAGGCCGTCGTCGCCAGCACGAGCGATGCGACCGGGGCGTTTGCGCTTGGGGCGCAGCTCGCACCAGGCACCTATCGCGTTCGGTGCGCTCCTGGCGGTGGTCTCTCGCCAGGGTTCTCTGCCACGATCGTGATCTCGTGAGATCCATTCTTCTCTGTTGCGTCGCGCTCGTGCTGTTTCCGAGCTCAGCGCTTGCTGGACGCTGGGCCGTTGGGGTCCCGGTTGGAGGCATGGCTCAGGCGGAGGCAGCCTTGCCCACCGCCAAAGTGCTGATCCCAGGAAAGGCGCTGCTCGCGGTTGGCGCGCGACCCCACCTCGTTGGCGCCCGCTATGTCGAGCGTCTCGACACGAAGCATCGGAACGTTGCCTTCGCGAACACCGAGCCGTACGCCGCCGAGCAGTGGAACCTCGACGCGATCAACGCATGGACGTATTGGCCCGCGCCTCCGCAGCTGCAGGTGATCAAGGTCGCGGTCATCGACTCGGGTCTCGACGCAGGCCATCCCGAGTTTCTCGGGCGTGTCGCAGCCGGGCGATCGTTTGTGGGATCGCCGTGGACTGTCGACAACGACGGGCACGGGACATTCGTGGCGGGAGAGATCGCCGCCGACGCCTTCAATCACATCGGTATCGCGGGAGCGGCGTTCAATGCACAGCTGCTCGTCGCAAAGGTTGTTGATGACGACGGCTCGGTCTCGCTCGAAGGCGAAGTCGACGCGATCCATTGGGCTATTACGAGCGGCGCCCGGGTGATCAACCTGAGCCTTGGCGGGGTCCGGGACCCGATCGACCGCTCGCTCGACTCCTACGCTCCGGTTGAGGCCGACGCGGTCGAGTACGCGTACGCCCACGGGGCTGTCGTGGTGGCAGCAGCAGGCAACGGCCCGCAGTCGCCCGCGACACCCTGGAATTACGCCGACTACCCCGCGGCCTTGCCCCACGTGATCGGCGTTGGCGCGATTCAGCAGAACGGTGTGGTGCCCGACTACTCGAATCGCGACGAGACCTTCCTCGACCTCACAGCACCGGGTGCGGCGATGTTCTCAACCGTCCCACGCGCGCTGATCGACACGCACCTTCCCACCTGCCTCGAGGTCGCCTACTCCAACTGCGGGCCCGGAGAGTTTCAGGGCGCAATCGGGACATCGTTCGCCGCACCCGAGGTATCCGCGGCGGCCGCGCTGCTGCTCGGAGCTCGTCCGGAGCTGAGCGCGGATCAGGTCGCGTGGATCCTTGAGCGTTCGGCAAACGATCAGACAGGCGCGACTGGATGCACAGGGTGTTCGCCGGGCCACGACGCCCTCACGGGCTGGGGCCTGGTTGACGTTGATGCCGCGCTGCGACTCGCGACACGACCAATCCCACAGCCCGATGCGTTCGAGCCGAACGATGGCCGGGGTGTCGCCGCGAGGCAGATCGTGCCACCGAAGCAGTTCCATGCGTCTGTCGACTGGTGGGATGACGAGGACGATTACTACGCCGTCTTTATGCACGTTGGGGATGTGCTCTACGCGAGGCTCACGCCTGACCGCACACGCGCCAGCGTTCATCTCACGATCCTTCCGCCACCGACGAGCGCCAACGCGCGTCCGACCGAGCGTCCGCTCACCGTCCCCGCCGTGGCCGTTGGCAACCAGTTGCGCGTGGTTGTGAAGGCCCGGGTGCGCGGGACGTACTACGTGCACGTTGCGGGCGCTGTTCGCTCGCGGCTGCCGATTGGCTACACGCTCGCCGTCTCGGCGACGCGAACCTAGCCGCTAGGCGTCGAGCAGTTCGTCGGCCGGAACATCGCGCAACACACGCGCAGGATTTCCGACGACGACTTTGCGCGGCGGCACGTTCTTCGTGACGACCGCACCTGCACCAACGAACGCCTCTTCACCGATCTCGATCGCGGGGCAGAGGATCGCTCCGCCGCCGACGCGGGCACCCCGGCGAATCGTCGGCCCTTTGATCAGCTCGTGGCGTCGTTCTGTGCGACCCATGAAGTTGTCGTTCGTCGTGACGACGCACGGCGCGATGAAGACGTTCTCTTCGAGCGTCGAGTACGCGGTGATGTACGCCTCGGCCTGGATCTTCGTCATCGACCCGATCGTCGTGTCGTTCTCGACGAGCGAGCCGCGGCCGATCACGACGTCGTCGCCGACGGTCACGCGCTCGCGCACACACGACTGATCACCGAGAATCACGCGGGCGCCGATCGTCGAGCCGGCGAAGACGATGGCACCGGTCGAGACGATCGTGCCGTCACCGATCACCGTGGGTGGCAGCGGCTCGCGCTTGGCCGTTGAACGCGGCGAGAGCGACGGCTGCTTTCCGACGACCGCGCCTTCGAGGACCTTCACGCCGTCTCCAAGGACAGTTCCTGGGTAGACGATTGCGCTCGGATGGATCTCGGCCATGGCCCTAGCCTTTCGCGGAGTCGAGTGACTGCTGGAGCGATTCGAGCGCCTGCACGACGACGAGACCATCGCGTGCTTCGACCCCGGTCCCGCCTTCGCGCACGAGGCGAAGGAAGTGCGAGACCTCAAGCTTCAGCGGCTCGTCGTTCGGGATCTTCGGGCTGAAAATGTCACCGGTTCGGGTGCGCCATTCGCCGTAGGTCGACGACGGCTCCTCGGGCGCCTTCTCGTAGACGGTGATCTTGCGCTCAAGCTCCATGTCGTCGAACACCGCCATCTTGTCGCGGCCAACGACGGTGATCTTGCGCATCTTGTGCGGGTCGAGCCACGAGAGGTGCAGGTGGGCGATCTTGCCACTCGGGAAACGCAGGTAACAGAAGACGACGTCCTCGACGCCCGGCGTGAGGAAGGAGTTGCCGTGTGCGACCGCCTCGATTGGCTCTTCGCCGACGAGGTAGAGGATCACCGACAGGTCGTGAACACCGAGCGACCACAGGGCGTTCTCGTCTTTGCGGATCTTTCCGAGGTTCTGCCGGTTGCCGTAGATGCAGAGCACATCGCCGAGCTCACCACTGTCGATCAGCTGCTTGAGCTTCAGCACGCCAGGGTGGTAGAGCAGGAGGTGGCCCGGCATCAGAACGAGACCCTTCGCTTCGGAGATCCCCACGAGCTCGGCCATCTCCGACTCCCGCATTGCCGGTGGCTTCTCGACGAACACATGCTTGCCCGCCTCGAGCGCCTGCTTGGCGAGCGCGTAATGCGTTGGTACGGGCGTGGCGATCACGACCGCCTCCAGCTCGGGGTCGGCGATCATCGCCTCGAACGAGTCGGTGAGCTGTGCCTGCGGGAACCGTCGTGCGAACTGCGAGCCGCGATCGGTCGAGGCGTCGCAGATCCACGTCAGATCGGCGAGGTCGTCGACGTTGCGGACGAGGTTCTGGCCCCACGCACCGAGGCCGGCCTGGCCAACCTTCACCCGGTCGCTCAAAGCTTCCAGACCTTCCCGAGATCCTCGTGGCCGCGGGTGGCATTGCGGAAGTCGACGGTGACCTTCGAGCGCTTCACGACGTCGGCGTAGTCGATCGTCGAGTGTGCGGTGACGATCGCGACGCAGTCGTGGTCTTCCGGAACGAGCGGCGAACACGTCAGCCCCTCGAACTCGGGCACGAAAGGATCGTGGAACGCCACGTTCGCCCCTGCGTTCCTCAGCAGGTGGATCAGCTTCTCGGCTGGCGTTTCACGACAGTCGCCGATGTCAGCCTTGTAGGCGACGCCGAGGACGAGCACCTTTGAGCCCGACAGCGACTTCTGCAGCGTGTGGTTCAAGGCCTGCGAGATCACCGAGCGGCAGAAGTACGGCATGTTGTTGTTGACCTCACCTGCGAGCTCAATGAACCGCGTGCTGAAGTCAAACTCACGCGCCTTCCACGAGAGGTAGTACGGGTCGAGCGGAATGCAGTGACCGCCAAGGCCCGGGCCCGGCTGGAAGGGCATGAAGCCAAACGGCTTCGTTGCCGCCGCGCCAATGACTTCCCAGACGTCGATATTCATGCGATCGCAGAGCTGCGCAAGCTCGTTGACGAGCGCGATGTTGACCGAGCGGAAGATGTTTTCGAGGAGCTTCGTGAGCTCTGCTGCTTCGGGCGTCGAGACGATGTGCACGGTGTCGATCGCCGCGCGGTAGACATCGGCCGCTGCTTCGCAGCAGGCGGGGGTCAGGCCGCCAAGCACCTTCGGAGTTGTCTTGGTTGTCCAATCGGTGCGGCCTGGGTCGACACGCTCGGGCGACATTGCAAGGTGGAAGTCGACACCAGCGGTCATGCCGCTACCGGCTTCGAGGATCGGCTTCAGGATCTCGCGGGTCGTTCCCGGGTAGGTCGTCGACTCAAGGACGATGATCTGTCCCTTGCGGATAACGGGCGCCAAGCTGCGTGCGGCGCTCTCGACGTACGAGAGGTCTGGTTCGCGCTGCTTGGTAAGCGGCGTCGGCAGGGCGATCAACACGGCGTCGGCTTCGGCCGCGCGGCCGTAGTCGGTTGTGGCGACGATCCGGCCTGCGGCGGCATGCGGCGCAAGCAGCTCGGAAGCGACGTCTTCGATGTGGCTTTCGCCACGGTTGAGCGACTCAACGACGCGCGGATTGATCTCAATCAGCAGGACGCGACGGCCCGCATCGGCGAAGGTCTGGGCGAGTGGCACACCGACGTAGCCGGCGCCAACGATTGCGACGTCGAACGTATCCGCGCCGCTCATGGGTGAATTCTCCAAATGGTCACGGCGACGAAGCGTACAGAGCGGCCGCGATGCGCTCAGAGGCATGTCCATCGCCGTAGAGGACTGGACGCTCCTCCGGCATGGCCGCGCGGGCCGCTGCGGCCAGGATCGCGTCCGGGTCGGAGCCGACGAGGACGTTCGCTCCAGCCGTGATCGTGTCGACCCATTCGGTGTTCTCGCGCAGCGTCACGCAGGGCACGCCGTACCAGTACGCCTCCTTCTGGAGGCCGCCCGAATCGGTGAGGATCAACCGTGCCTGCGACGCAAGCGCCGAGAAGTCGAGGTAGCCAAGCGGCCCGATTGTGTCGAACGAGTGCGGAATCGTCGCGAGCACCCCCGCCGTGCGCGGGTGCGCCGGAAAGACGAGTGGACCCTCAATGCGGTCGAGGGCCGACGCGATCCGCGCGAGTCTTCCCGGGTCGACGTTCGCCTCGCGGTGGATCGTGACGACGGTGTAGCCGCCCGGCTCAAGGCCGAGGCGCGTGAGGACGTCGGAGCGCTCGCGCGCGACGGGTGAGAAGAGTCGCGTTGCATCGGCCATCACGTCGCCGACGACGACGCTGCGGCCCGGAACCCCCTCGCTGCGGAGCTGTTTCGCCGCGCGCTCATCGGGACAGAGCAGCAACGTTGAGATGCGATCGACGGCGATACGGTTCCGCTCCTCGGGCATCGAGAGGTCGAATGAGCGGAGCCCCGCCTCGATATGCGCAACCGGGATCGACCCCGCGGCTTCTGCGCCCGCAACCGTCGTATTGGTGTCGCCGTAGACGAGCACCCAGTCGGGTAGCTCTCGCGCGACGACCTCGGCAAGCGGCCCAACCATCGCCTTGGGATCGGCTGTGCGTAACCCAAGCGACACCTGCGGGGGTGCGATCCCAAGCTCCTCAAAGAACACCTCCGAGAGCTCGCGATCGTAGTGCTGACCCGTGTGCACGAGCACCTCGTCGATCCCCGCCAAGCGCAGCGCGGCACCCAGCGGAGCGGCCTTGATGAACTGCGGTCGGTTACCTACAACAGTGAGTACCCGCATCACGGGTACACTACGCGCGCTTCACGGGCCGTTAGCTCAGTTGGTAGAGCAGGGGACTCTTAATCCCAAGGTCGAAGGTTCGAGCCCTTCACGGCCCATCCGTTACGACATCGCTGCCGCTTGTACGTTCGACCATCGGGAACGAGCTCAAGTGGTTGTGACCTCCCCCTTTACTTTGCGCGGCATCTTTACAGCGCAGACAGGGTTGCCTCGGCTAGAAAGAGTGGTCTGTCTACTACCTCGGCTGTAGCCGCCAATGCGAGCTGCACGCGCTGCGAGACCCCGCAGCCCCGAGTGGATGCCCCAAACCATGTGGCTTCTGGAATCCGTCGGAAGCAACTCAATTCACATGGAAGGAAATCCACATGTCAGATCTCCTCACGCTCGAAACGCTCGACGTTGACGGTGCGATCCGCGAATCCGCGGAGGCCGCGGGCCACTCCCGTGGTGCGTTTCTCACGAAGGCCGGTACGGGGATTGGTGCCCTCATCGCAGGCGGTGCGTTGCTCGGCGCTCTGCCAGAGATCGCTTCGGCCGGCGTGTCGAGCGGCGACATCAAGATCCTGAACTACGCGTTGACCCTTGAGTACCTGGAGGCTTCGTTCTACGCAGAAGCGGTGAAGAAGGGTGCACTGACGGGTGAGACGAAGGCATTTGCGAAGGTCGTCGCGGGCCACGAGGCCGCACACGTCACCGCCCTTAAGGGGACGCTCGGTTCAAAGGCCGTAGCCAAGCCGAAGTTCGACTTCGCAGATACGACCTCAAGCCAGGCGAAGTTCCAGGCGACATCCGAAGTCCTCGAGTACACGGGCGTGAGCGCCTATCTCGGGCAGGTCGGCCACATCAAGTCGGGTGCTGTTCTCGCCGCGGCTGGATCGATCCTTCCTGTTGAAGCGTGGCACGCCGCATGGATCGCCGACATCCGGCGGCAGGGTGGGGCGCCGTACCCCGCTCCGGTGGCATTCGCCGCCGGTAAGACCATGGCCCAGATTCTCACCGCAGTGAAGGCGACAGGCTTCATCGTCGTCTAGCCCTACTCCGGCCGGGACGGCGGCGTGTTCCAGCGTCGTCGTCCCGGCGGAACTCGCTCAGCGCGCTGACGGCTATCGCTTCCGCGGCGCGCGCGGCATTGGGCCGGCAGCGATCACGAGTGCGCAAACGATGAGCACTGCACCAGTGCCAAAGAGCGTCATTCCGACCGACACACTGTCCGTACCCCATGCAAGAATTGCCCCGAGGGTGACGAATCCGATCCCTACCGCTCGGCTGAGACGGCGCACCGACGTGAGTGCTCTGATCGTTGGTGACTGCACAGTCTGCCTCCTCGTTCGAACGGTTCCCCCGGCACGCGTCGCGCGTTTCGTTTAGGGTACGCGCCCGTGACTCGGGGATCGATTTTCAAACTGCTCGCGTACGCCGTCGTCGCCGGTGCTGTGACGACCGCTGTCGCCGTTCTTATTCCGTGGTTGCCGACTGCAGCAACGCGTCAGGCAGACCGCATGTGGTTCTCCATCTGGTTCGCGGAGATCATCGCGATCGTCGTTTTCGCCGTCGTAGCAGCGGTTCTCGTCTACTGCGTGGTCGAATTCCGCGCGAAGCCGGGTGACCTGAGCGACGGCCCGCCGACCCATGGCCACACGATGCTGGAGATCATCTGGACGGCGATCCCAACGGTTCTCGTCGTGGCAATCACGATCGTGGCCGCCATCGTCATCCATGACAACGGGAAGGCTGGAGCGAATCCGCTCGTGGTCAAAGTGATCACGCAGCAGTTCACCTACCAATTTGAGTATCCGAACGGCAAGACGTACGACATCCTCCGTCTTCCGAAGGATCGCAACGTCAAGCTCGACCTCTCATCGAAGGACGTCATCCACTCATTCTGGGTGCCCGCATTCGGTGAGAAGTCAGACGCAGTCCCGGGGATCTCGACCTCGATTGTGATCACCCCGACGCGTACCGGCTACTACCCAGTCATCTGTACCCAGCTCTGCGGTCTCGGCCACGCGCTCATGCGCAGCGAGGCGATCGTGCTTGAGCAGGCCGCATTCGACACCTGGTACACCTCGGCCGACGCAGCCCCCGCACCCGCTGCGGGTGGCGACGACGGTAAGACGATCTACACCACGGCTGGCTGTGGCGCGTGTCATACGTTCACTGCAGCGGGCTCGGCCGGAAAGATCGGACCGTCGCTCGACAACCTGAGCAGCGCGGCTGCAAAGGCCGGCCAGTCGCTGGACGATTTCATCAGCTCCTCCATTACTGATCCGGACTCAAGCCTGGCAGCCGGTTACGCCAAGGGTGTTATGCCCTCGACGTACAAGACCAGCATTTCGGGCACACAACTCGATTCACTCGTCAAGTATCTCGCGGAGAACACGAAATGACATCAGTCGCGCACGACCACCATCACGCTCCGGCGTCACCTTCCGGTCTCCGGAAGTTCACCGCCCCGGGCTGGTATCGCGTTCTCTGGACGACGCCGCTCGTCGGTCTCATCGGCCTCGGCATCGTCGGCCTGATCCGCTCGGCAGCTGGTTGGGATCCCGTTTGGAAGTCCGGACCGCTCGCGACCGTCGGCACGGTCTCGTTCCCAATGGGCCTCCTGATTGGTCTTGGCGGCTTCGACTTTTGGACGTACTACGCATCGGGTAAGAAGACGCGCCCAGAGAGTCACGATGGTCATGGTGCGACGAGCTGGAAGGACTACTTCCGGATCAACACCGACCACAAGGTGATCGGCATTCAGTACACGGTCACGACGATGTTCTTCTTCGTCGTCTCGGGCCTCATGGCGCTGCTTTTCCGTGCCGAGCTTGCGAAGCCGGGCGACCAGTACTTCAACCCGCAGACATTCAACATTCTTGTCACAGAGCACGCGATCCTGATGATCCTGCTCGTGATTATCCCGGCGTTTGCCGGACTCGGAAACATCGTCATCCCGCTGATGATCGGCGCGTCTGACATGGCGTTCCCGAAGCTCAACGCGCTCTCGTACTGGCTGCTGCCGATCGCTGGCATCACGTTCATGGCCGGCATGTTTGCTCCGGGCGGCGGTCCGTCGGCCGGCTGGACGTGTTACGCGCCGCTCTGTGCGCATCAGCCCATGGGCAACATCTTCTTCAACATGGCCGTCCAGTGGGGTGGTGCGAGCTCGATCATGACCGCACTCAACTTCCTGGTCACGATCATCACGATGCGCGCGCCGGGCATGACGTTCTGGCGGATGCCGCTCCTCGTGTGGGCCAACTTCTCCACCTCGCTGCTCGTCGTGCTCGCCACGCCGTTCATCGCCGGCTCGCAGTTCTTCGAGCTCTTCGATCGCGTGATGCACACGAACTTCTTCGAAGCATCGGGCGGTGGGTACGTGCTCGGGTACCAGCACATCTTCTGGTTCTACTCACATCCGGCCGTCTACATCATGCTGCTGCCTGGATTCGGGATCATCTCCGAGGTGATCGCGGTGATGAGCCGCAAGCCGATCTTCGGGTATCGCCTGATGGCTTTGTCATTGCTCGCGATCCTTGTGCTCGGCTTCTCGGTGTGGGCTCACCACATGTACGTCGCCGGCATGGCTGGCTGGCTGCGCGTGCCAATGATGGCTAGCACCTTGCTGATCGCCGTGCCGACCGGCATCAAGATCTTCTCGTGGCTTGCCACGATGTGGAACGGCAAGATCAACTTCAACACGCCAATGCTGTGGGCGACGGGCTTCATCGCGACGTTCGTCATCGGCGGCCTCTCCGGCGTGTGGCTCGGCGCGGTGTCGATCGACATTCCGGTCAGCTCGACCTACTTCATCGTCGCGCACATCCACTACGTGCTCTTCGGCGGCTCGGTGTTCACGATCTTCACGGGCATCTACTACTGGTACCCCAAGGTCACGGGCCGGATGTACAACGAAAAGCTTGGGAAGCTGCATTTCTGGATGACGTTCATCGGCTTCAACGCAACGTTCTTCCCGATGCACTACCTCGGCACGCAGGGCATGCCGCGCCGCGTCGCTGACTACGCTCCGCGCTTCCACGACCTGAACGCGTTTGCGTCGATCGCCTCGTACTTCCTCGGGGCATCAACCGCCATCTTCCTTTTCAACATGATTTGGTCATGGACGAAGGGTGAAGTTGTTGGCTCGAACCCTTGGCGTGCAATGACACTCGAGTGGCAGGTCAGCTCACCTCCGCCGATCTTCAACTTCGAAGAAGTGCCACAGATCGTCGGCGGCCCCTACGAGTTTGGCGTCCCCGGCGCCCGGCATGCCATCCTCGGCTCGGCGCAGGCAGAGCCGGTAGCTACCGGCGGCCACTAGTGCCGTGCCTCACATCCTCGTGATCGCGAACGAGACAGCTGCTTCCCCGGCGCTCCTCGATGCCCTGCGCACCCGCAGTGGAGAAGAGGGCCTCTCGGTGACGATCATCGCCCCGGTCAACGAGCCGCGCCACGGGTACGTCGTCTATGAAGACACCCGTCGCGCCTCGGCAGGTCGTCGCGTTGAACGTCTGCGCAACCGCCTCATCGAAGAAGGCATCGCCGCACAGGCGTATGCCGTCGAGACAGGCCCTGTCCAGGCGGTCAAGGACGCGCTCGTGCAGCTCAGCCCGCAGCCGACAGAGATCGTGCTTTCGACAAACGCGCCCGAGCGCTCGAGCTGGCTCCGTCGCAACGCGCTTGCCGACATCGAGAAGGCCGCAAAGGGTATGACGGTGCGGCACCTCATCGCCGAGGACGACAAGGCCCCGGCGATCGAGAAGAACATCCTCGTTGTCGCCAACGAGACCGTTGTGTCGCGCGATCTCCTTCAGGCGATCCGTGCTCGGCACGCTGCAGGAGAAGCAAGCTTCTTGATCATCGCGCCGCAGAGCGACGATGAGCATCATCCGGAGGCAGAACGGCGTCTACGTCGCGCAGTGTCTGTGCTTCGCACCGACGGGATCGATGCGCACGGCCAGGTCGTGCACCCCGACCCCTTCACCGCAATTCTTGAAGCGACCGATGACGAGGTCATCGACGAGATCATGATTTCCACGTTCCCTGGCCAGCGCTCCGGCTGGCTCCGCCGCGATCTGGTGGAGCGAGTTCGCAAGGAGACAGGCCTTCCCGTCGACCATGTGGTGTCCGAATGAGCGCAGCAGCTGAAGCACACGAACATCACGGCCCGCCACCGATCCATTACAGCTCGCGGATCAACCCGGCCGTACTCGGAATCTTTCTCTTCATCGGGTCGGAGATCATGCTCTTCGGCTCGTTCTTCACGGCCTATTTCTTCGATCGGATCGTCGCGCGTCCGGCCCAGTGGCCGCCGCTCGACGCTGCCGGCGTGCCGTTTGAGCGGCCGTGGTTCCTCGCGCTCATCAACACGTTGATCCTCGTCACGTCGAGCTTCACGATCCACTGGGCAACCGTGGCGTGTAAGCGCGGAAACCGCGCGGGCCTTCAGGCCGGCATGGTGCTGACGTTCCTGCTTGGTCTCACGTTCCTACTCACGCAGGTCATCGAGTACCACCGCATCGGGTTCAACACGCACGACACCGCGTTCGCGGCCACGTTCTTTGGCCTCACCGGCCTTCATGGATGCCACGTCTTCATCGGCCTCCTGATCCTGCTCGCCATGACGATCCGTGCTTTCCGCGGACACTTCTCACCCGAGTCGCACCACGGGCTTGAGGTGGGCGGTATCTACTGGCACTTCGTCGACGTCATGTGGATCGTCGTTTACGTCACCGTCTACGTGCTCTAGGGGCTGCGAAAAGTGCGCAAAGCTTTCATCATCATCCTCGCCGCCACCGGCCTTCTCACCGCAGGATGCGGTGCAGTCGGAATGGTCAAGTCGGGCGACGCCGCGAAGGGCAAGACGCTCTACATGTCCAAGTGTGCGAGCTGCCACGTTCTCAACGACGCAGGGTCGACAGGCGTTGTCGGTCCGAACCTCGACGACTCGTTTGGCCCCGACTACTGCCAGGGCTTTAGCGAGCAGACCGTTCGTGACGTCGTCCGCGGTCAGATCGCATATCCCGAGATGCCAATGCCGGCCGACATCGTCCGCGGCAGCGAAGCCAACGACATCTCGGTCTACGTCGCATCGATCGCCGGTAACAACTACGACTGCTCGACGTACGCAGGAGCGAAGTAGTTCTCGCACCATCTAGGTCTTGACGAGCGGCGCCTTCGGGCGCCGTTCGCGTTAACCCCGACGGTTAGCTCGGCGAGTCGGGGGGCTCGTTCGGTGCGAGCGCGTGCGTCTCGCTCGCGGTCGCGTCCGCAGGGACCGAAGCGGGGGGATCAGGCAGAAGGAAGACGTTCTCCTCGTCCGCCGAGCGCGGCGCTGGCCGCGAGAACCACCACCCGGCCGCCGCGGTGAGGATCAGGAAGACGGCGAGGCCGAGCCAGCGGTCGAGCTTCGCACCGAGCACGATCAAGCCGAAGTACCCGATGAGACCGAGCAGGAAGCGGAACGCTGTCTCCTCATTCTTCACGGGATTACGCATTGCTACTTCTTCAGCAGGCTCTTGAGAGCGGTCTTCGCCTGTGGTGCGAGCGGATCATTTGGCGAGAGCTTCAGGAATGCCCGGATCGCCTTGATCGCAACCTGCTTGTTCGTTGAGGCGCTCGTGAGCTGCGCTGCCTGGCTCGCGATCTGTCCAAGCCGGAACTGGGTCGTTGCGTCGTTCGGTTGGAGCACAGCGAGCTTCTGGTAGGTCGCAACCGCATTCTGCTCGGCAGTCGCGAGGTTCTGGAACGCGGTGCTGGACTGCGTTGACAGCACGCCACCCGCAGCACTCGAGATCGGATCGAGCAACCCACCCTGGGCAGCGAACGCCTTCCCGAGCGATGACGACGCCGCCGGCTGGAACACCGGGTTTGCAGCCTGGAAGGTGTAGATCCCCTGGGCGATCGCATAGTCGTTCTCGTAGTTCGTCGCCTGGCGCAGGTAGATGCCCGCGAGCTCTTCGACGGCCGAGGCGTCCTTCGGCTTGAGGGCGATGTACTGCGAGAGCGCGTTCGCCGCGTCGGGAAGCTTGTTCTTCTGCTCAAGCCCCGTTGCGTAGTCGCGCCACGCCTTCGAATCCTTCGGGTTCTTGACAGTCGCCTTCTGGAGCTTCGAGATGTTGGCACCCGTGCTTCCCGACCCTTGGAACATGTTCTGCAGCACGGAGTTCAGGCCCGTCGAACCAGAGCCAACACCGAAGAGCACGAAACCTGCCGCGAAGAAGATTGCGAGGAGCACGAACACCCACTTCGCGTGGCGCCGCAGGCGACTGAAGAAGAGCTGATCCTCCCACGAGGGGGGCGCCTTCTTCTTCCGCGTGGTCTGGGCGACCGAAGGGCTCGCTACGCGAGCATTCGGGCCCGTGCGGCGCTTGCGGTGCTGTGTACCTCGTGCCACGACGTCTCTCCTTGGCGGTAGCGGGTGGTGCCGTCGACGATTGTTTCAAGAATGCGTTCCGGCGCGCCACCGAAGACGGCGGCGACGACGGGATCTTCCACGGGATCGTACGGACTTCCGGCGAGCGAGAGCACAGTGACGTCTGCCTTGGCTCCCGGAGTGAGGGTGCCGATGCTCCCAGAGAGGCCGAGGGCGCGGGCTGCGCCACCGGTGACGAGGTCGAGTGCGGCTGCGGCTGACAACGCATCGGGTCGCCGAGCGCGGCCACGTGCCGCGTAGATCGCAGCACGCAGCTCCTCCCAGATGTCGAACGAGGGCGTCGATGCGGGGGAGTCGGTACCGAGTCCGACGCGCATATCGGCGGCGAGAAACTCGGCGAGTGGTGCGACGCCGCAGCCGAGGAGCGCGTTGGAGCGTGGGCAATGCACGACTGGCACATGTCGAGCGGCAAGCAACGCGATGTCGTCCGCCGTCACTTCAACGCAATGGGCGCACAGGAGGTCGGGGCCTAGGACTGGCTCGAGCGTCTGCACAGCGCGCTTTCCGGTGGGGGGAGCGAGTATTGCAGCGTTGGGTGCCATTGGGCCTGTCCCGGCGACGAGCCACTCGTTCTCATTCGCGCTCTCGGCAAGGTGGGTGCCTACCGGGATACCCAGGCTGAGGCACCACTCATACACCGCGAGGCTGCACGTGTACGGGGCATGGGGCGATACGCCGAGCGTTACAAGCGGTGATGATCCGGCTGCGGCGCGCTTCTCGGTGAACTGAGCGGCCGCGACGGCGGGATCGCTGCCGAAGACTTCGAGGTAGACGATCGCGCGAAGGCCGAGTGTTGCCGCGGCGACTGCGGCGGCGCCCGAAAAGCTGTAGTCAGCCGTCGTGGTGATGCCGGCGGTCAGGCTGTCTGCCGCGCCCCGCGTCGCGATCGCGACCATGTCGGCGAAGTCCAGGGCGCGTTTGCGTACGACGTGGGTGCCAATCCACGTACCGAACGGCTCGCCATCACCGAAGCCCGCGTAGGTCGCGTATTCGAGGTGCGAGTGCGCATTGATGAGGCCCGGCAGGATCACCGCGTTGTCGAAGTGGCGATCGCCTGGCCCTTCGGAGACGTCGACAATGAGGCCGTCAGCCCAAGTCACGCGCCCGTTGCGGATCGGTGGTCCGTCGGCGGGAATCACCCAGCCGGCGGAGAGCGAGGTCACGTCGTGGTGCCGGCCGTGTCAGCCTGCGACCGGCGGTCGAGCCACCACGAAACCCAGATCGAGGCTTCGAACAGGATCGCAAGCGGCACGGTTTCGACCATCGTCGTTACCGGGTCGACGCCTGGGAGCGCAACACCAATGCACGCCACGATGAAGTAGCCGAGCCGACGATTCTTCCGCAGCTTCTCGGTGGTCAGCACGTTCATGCGTGTGAGTCCGACGACGAAAAGCGGGAGTTCGAAAACGATTGCCATTGCAAAGAGGACGTGGATACAGAACGTGAGGAACGGTTTCGCCTGGATCTGGACGTCGTAGATGCTGTTGTCGTAGTTGGTGAGGAACGTCTCGGCTGCGGGCAGCGCGACGAAGTACCCAAATGCGACACCGGCGGCCATCAGGATGCCCGCGACGAGCCCGAAGACCCGCAACAGCATGGCATGACGTGGATCGAATGCCGGAATGAAGAACGCCCACGCCTGCCAGATGATGAACGGCAGCGCGATCAGGAAGCCGAAGTAGATCGAGATCCACAGCGACGTCATGAACGGTTCGCCGACGTTAAGCGTCGTGATCTTCTGATGGTGCGCCGGAAGCGTGATCACCAGCCAGTGGATCAGGTGCTTGTGGATCGTGAAACCCACGATGATGCCGACCGCAAGGACGGCGATCACAACAAATAGGCGTTGACGCAGCTCGTCGAGATGCTCGACAAGCGTTGCTTCCTCACCGTGGTCTAGACGGCGTGGAAGCCTAGGCCTCGCGAGCATCGACGCCTAGACGGTTTCGGAGTGCCGCTCGGGCTCGTCAGCGACGGGCGGTGCGGGCGGGGCCGGCGGCGCAGGGGCGACCGGGGTCTGGGCCGGGATCTGGACCTGAGTTGCCTCAGTCTTGTTGCCGCCGCTGACGGAGTCCTTGAACTCGCGCATACCCGTGCCGAGTGAACGGCCGATCTCGGGGAGGCGCTTGGCGCCGAAAAGCAGCAGAGCAAGCAGGAGGAGCAGGATGATCTCGGTAGGGCCGATGTTTGGCATGTGGGCCATCGTAGCAGGGTGCGATGGGCGATTGGTTCCAGGAAAGCGTTGCGAGAGTGTTAGGTCGCCCTACCGTTCCCGCGACCGGACCGGCTACCATGGCGTTCCCCGTACGGCACCGACCAGACGGAGCCGGGGCAGATCGAAGACGGCCACCGCCGAATCCGACCTGGCCTCCCCGACGGGGACATGGAGACGAGGAGAACAGAGTCGTGGCATTGCTCGAACTGAAGGATCTGCACGTTTCGCTCGAAGACGGCACCGAGATCGTCAAGGGCGTGAACTTGAAGGTGGACTCCAATGAGGTCCACGCGATCATGGGGCCGAACGGCTCCGGTAAGTCGACGCTTTCCTACGCGATCGCTGGCCACCCGGCCTACCAGATCACGCAGGGCCAGATTCTTCTCGACGGTGAGGACATCACCGAGACCGAGGCCGACGAGCGCGCCCAGAAGGGCCTCTTCCTCGCGTTCCAGTACCCCCACGCGATTCCTGGCGTAACTGTCACGAGCTTCCTGCGCAGTGCGATCAATGCCGTGCGCAAGGCCAAGAACGGTGCCGTCGACGATCCGATTCCGGTTCCCGAGTTCCGCACCGAGCTCTTCGCGCAGATGGAACGTCTCTCCGTCTCACGCGAGCTTGCGTCGCGCTACTTGAACGACGGCTTCTCGGGCGGCGAGAAGAAGCGCGTCGAGATCCTCCAGATGGCGATGCTGAAGCCGCGCATCGCCGTGCTCGACGAGACCGACTCTGGCCTCGACATCGACGCCCTCCGGATTGTGGCTGGCGGTGTCCAGGAGCTCATCGGCCCGAACATGGGCGCGCTCGTGATCACCCACTATCAGCGGATTCTCAACTACATCAAGCCCGACTTCGTGCATGTCTTCGTCGGCGGCAAGATCGTCGAGGAGGGCGGCCCTGAGCTCGCCAAGAAGCTCGAGGAGTCGGGCTACAAGGAATGGGAAGGGGTGCCGGCATGACCCAGACCGAAAACGAAATCGTCGAGGGGATCGGCTCCGATTACGCGATCAAGTACGGCTTCCATGTCGCCGAGGATTACTTCTTCAAGTCGGGCCGTGGTCTGTCGCACGAACTGGTTGATGCCATCTCGTCGCATAAGAACGAGCCCGACTGGATGCGGAAGTTCCGCCACAAGTCGCTCGACTACTTCAATGCGCGCGCCATGCCGAACTGGGGCGGTGCGCTGAGCGAGATCGACTTCGACAACATCTACTACTACATCCGCCCCACCGAGAAGCAGGCTGACTCGTGGGAGGATCTCCCGGCCGACATCAAGGACACCTGGGACAAGCTCGGCATCCCGGAGGCAGAAAAGAAGTACCTAGCCGGGGTTGGTGCCCAGTACGAGTCCGAGGTCGTCTACCACAAGCTTCAGCAGTCACTGACTGATCAGGGCGTGCTGTTCCTCGACATGGACTCGGCTCTGCGTGAGCACGAGGACATCATCAAGGAGCACATCGGCACGATCATCCCGCAGAACGACAACAAGTTCGCCGCGCTGAACAGCGCCGTGTGGTCGGGCGGGTCGTTCATCTACGTGCCGAAGGGCGTCCGTATCGAGATGCCGCTCCAGGCGTACTTCCGTATCAACGCCGAGAACATGGGTCAGTTCGAGCGGACGCTCATCATCGTCGACGAGGATGCCTACGTGCACTACGTCGAAGGCTGCACCGCGCCGATCTACTCAAGCGACTCGCTCCATTCGGCTGTTGTCGAGATCGTGGTCAAGAAGGGCGGCCGCTGCCGCTACACGACGATCCAGAACTGGTCGAACAACGTCTACAACCTCGTCACCAAGCGCGCAGTCGCGCACGAGGACGCCACGATGGAGTGGGTCGACGGGAACCTCGGGTCGAAGCTGACGATGAAGTACCCGGCGATCTGGCTCGTTGGTAATCGTGCCCACGGCGAAGTGCTGTCGATCGCGTTCGCGGGTAAGGGTCAGCATCAGGACGCGGGTGGCAAGTGCGTCCATCAGGCTCCGAACACCACATCGGTGATCACGTCGAAGTCGATCTCGAAGGACGGCGGTCGAGCTGGTTACCGTGGTCTGCTCGAGGTCGCCCACGGTGCGAAGGGTGCGAAGTCGAAGGTTGTTTGCGACGCGCTGATCCTCGACGATGAGTCGCGCTCCGACACCTATCCGACGATCCGCATCGACGAGAACGACGTCGACATCGGCCACGAAGCGACCGTGTCGAAGATCGGCGAAGAGCAGCTCTTCTACCTCATGTCGCGCGGTCTCAGCGAGGCTGAGGCAAGCGCCATGGTCGTGTCGGGCTTCGTTGAGCCGATCACCAAGGAGCTGCCGCTTGAGTACGCGGTCGAGATGAACCGGCTGATTCAGCTGCAGATGGAGGGCTCGGTTGGCTAACGCCGAGGCCGCAGTTCGGTTCGCCGAGCTGCCGGTGCCGACGACCCACGAGGAGCCCTGGCGCTTCACCGACCTCCGCGGCTTCGATCCCGCGTCGTATCCCGTACCCACCGAGGCTATCGGTGCTGCGGCTGCGTCCGTGCTCCCCGACCTTGACGTTGCGGCGTCGGCTGAGGTCAGCGAGGGCGGGATCACGATCCACGCAGACGCGCTTCCGGCAGGTGTGCGGTTTGAGGTGCTCGATGAACACGACCCGCGTCTCTACGGCCTAGTCGGTTGGAGCGACAAGTTCACGGCGCACAACGCGGCGCTCTGGAAGCACGGCCTGCTCGTACAGGTCGCGAAGGGCGTTGAGCTCGAGAAGCCGCTGTACGTACGGATCGCCAACTCCGTTCCTGGTGGCGCGCTCTTCTGGCGCCTACTCGTGGTTGCTGAAGAGGCCTCGCGGTTCACGCTGATCGAGGAGTACGCCTCGGCGTCGCCCGACCTTCCGGGCTACACGAACGCGGCGGTCGAGCTGTACGTCGAGCAGTCGGCGAAGCTCGAGTACGTCTCTGTCCAGAACCTCTCGCGCGAGACCTGGCACTTCGCCACGCACCACGCGCGGGTTGAGCGCGACGCCGAGCTCGATTGGGTTGCCGGCGGCTTTGGCTCGAAGCGCGGAAAGATTCGGATCCAGAACGACCTGAACGGTCCCGGCGCAACGTCACGGGTCACCGGCGCGTATTTCGCCGACGGCGATCAGCACCTCGACTATGACACCTTCCAGGAGCACATCGCTCCGAACACCGAGAGCGACTTCGCGTTCAAGGGTGCGCTCCGTGAATCGGCGAAAGCTGTCTGGCGCGGGATGATTCGGGTCGAGAAGGATGCGCAGAAAACAAACGCTTACCAGGAGAACCGCAACTTGCTGCTCTCCGACACGGCGCACGCCGACTCGATTCCGGGCCTGGAAATCATGGCGAACGACGTGCGCTGTACGCATGGTGCGACGCTTGGGCGGGTCAATCGCGACGAGGTCTTCTACTTGATGGCGCGCGGTCTCTCGCGGGCTGAGGCGGAGCGGCTGATCGTTCGCGGCTTCTTCCAGGACGTGCTCGACCGCATCGAGCTCCTGCCGGTACGCGAGGCGCTTGGCCAAGCGCTTGAGTCGCGTATCCCTCAAGCGCTGTAGCGGCTTAGGTCGGCGATCTGTCGGCCTGTAGTGGTCTGGTACAACGGACCTGTCTGCTCCCCGACCTGGAAAGCGTGAACTCCTGATGACCGACAAGCAGAAGCCCTCCGACGACTCTCCTCGCCTTTCGCGTAAGCGCCTTCTGGCTGCTGCGGCCGCGACGGGACTCGTCGCCTCGACCGAAGGTGTCGCGCGTGCTGCCGAGTACGCGCAGCCGACGACCATCGCGCTCGGAACGCAGCCGAAGGGGCTCCCGGTTGGCCAGCACGTGTGGGAGCCGTCGATGAAAACCGACACAGGCGGCAATCCGATTGGCCCGAAGTACAACCGGCTGCTCTTCTTTGATGTGTTGAAGGCGCCGACCGTCGCGTCGGTGCGCACCCTTGAGGCCGCGCTTCGTACGATCGAGCGGACGTATCCGTGGAATGCCGCGGGTGTCGTGTTCACCGTTTCGTGGGGGCCGCACTACTTCGAGAACGTGCTGAAGGTGGCGAGCCCGGTGCCGCATCCGCAGCAGCTCTCCGACTTTGAGTACCCGATCTTCGACGGGTACGACGTCTGCATCCATCTTGCGAGTGACGACCAAAACATCTTGGTCGCGATCCAGAACGCCTTCACCGCTGGCGCGAAGCTGCCAGGCGGAGCGAAGGCTGATCTGAGCGGGATCTTCCGTTGGCGCGAGACGCGCACGGGCTTTGCGGGCGACGGTATTCCGGCCGCACATCAGACGAACGTGACCGGTATCCCCGCGGGCGGCGTCGTTCCGGCGAGCTCGCCTCTGTTCATGGGGTTCAAGTCGGGCTATGTGAAGAATCAGGCGAGCGAGAGCAGCATCACGATCACAACGGGCGAGTTTGCGGGCGGCACGACGCAGCATGTGAGCTACATCCGTCTCAAGCTCGACCGCTGGTACGGCGGGATGAGCCAGACCCAGCGCGTGCAGCTGATGTTCGGCCCACAGATCACCCAGGACCAGGTCACTGCGTTCAAGGACGATCCGCAGAGCAAGCCTGAGGCGCTGAACAGCGACGCGGTCACGTACGGCATGGTCGGCCACGCGCAGGCTGCGGCTCGCGCGCGCACGACGACCGGCCCCGTGATCATCCGCCGCGACTTCGACACGATCGATGGTGGCGTTGCGGGTCTGCACTTCGTTGCGGTGCAGAAGTCGATCGACGACTTCGTGACGATGCGCCAGGCGATGAACGCGACCAACGCACCGCGGCTGAACCCGGCGATCACGACAACGACGAACAACGGAATCAACGAGTTCATGTTCGTCCTGCGACGCGCGAACTACATCGTGCCGCCGCGGACGAAGCGTTCGTTCCCGCTGTTCGCCTACCAGGCGCAGGCGCTCAGCTCGTAGCGGGCGTCAGTCCGGGAGGGCTTGTTGGAGCTTCCCGGCCATGCGCCACGCGTCTTCGTGTGAGATGGCAAACCGGCCCCACTCGGCGTCGGTGAACTCGACGACGACCGCGAGGCCGCGCCGGTAGATCGCGTCGAAATCTTTGCTGCCGCGGCGACGCGTGGTGCCGAGCATGATCACGCCAGGGATTCCCGTTCCTGGCGGTCGGAGCCCGCGCACCTCCGTCCAGCCGTTCTCGACGGCTCGAATCTCCGTGACGTTCGCGAGCGGCGCGCGCGGGTCAGAGAGGCGGAAGGCACCGAGCTTCTCGAGCCGTGAGAGCCGGACGACGACGTCCCCGTTCTCTGTTTCGAGTGTGGCCACGTCAGAAAGCCTAGACGGATGTCGCTACTTGCGAACGAGCGGCTTGTACTTGATCCGGTGCGGCTCAAGCGCGTCGGCGCCGCGGGTCTCGGTGACCCACGCTGCGTAGTCGCTGAATCCGCCTTCGAACCACGTGACAACCGAATCGCCCTCGAACGAGAGGATGTGTGTCGCGACGCGATCAAGGAACCACCGATCATGGGTGATCACGACGGCGCAGCCGGCGAAGTCAAGGAGCGCGTCTTCGAGCGCGCGCAGCGTGTCGACGTCGAGGTCGTTCGTCGGCTCGTCGAGCAGCAGGACGTTGCCACCGCTGCGGAGCAGCTTCGCGAGGTGCACGCGGTTGCGCTCGCCGCCGGACAGCATTCCGACCGGCTTCTGCTGGTCACCACCGCGGAAGTTGAACCACGCGGTGTATTGGCGCGAGTTGATCTCCTTCTTGCCGAGCTCGATGATGTCGAGCCCACCGCTGATCTCCTGCCACACCGTCTTCTTTGGGTCGAGATCGCCGCGTGACTGATCGACGTAGGCGAGCTGCACCGTTTCGCCAAGGCGAATGTCGCCCGAGTCTGGCTCTTCCTGCCCGGCGATCATGCGGAAGAGCGTTGTCTTGCCCGCGCCGTTTGGCCCGATCACACCGACGATGCCGGCGGGCGGCAGGTTGAACGAGAGATCTTCGAAGAGGAGCCGGTCGCCGAAGCCCTTCGTCAGACCCTTGGCTTGGATGACGAGGTCGCCAAGGCGCGGCCCCGGCGGAATGTGGATCTCGACCTTGTCGAGCTTGATCTGCTGCTCGTCGGCGAGGAGCTTCTCGTAGGCCGAGAGGCGCGCCTTCGACTTTGCGTGGCGCGCCTTGGGGCTCATCTGCACCCACTCAAGCTCGCGTTCGAGCGTGCGTCGGCGGGCCGACTCCTGCTTCTCCTCGAGCAGCAGGCGCTGCTGCTTCTGGACGAGCCATGAGGTGTAGTTGCCTTCGAACGGTAGTCCCTTGCCGCGGTCGATCTCAAGAATCCAGCCGGCGACGTTGTCCAGGAAGTACCGGTCATGGGTCACAGCGATGACGGCACCCTTGTACTCGGCGAGGAAGCGCTCGAGCCAATAGACGGATTCGGCATCAAGGTGGTTGGTCGGCTCGTCGAGCA
>CAIWTI010000278.1 GCA_903915545.1 uncultured Actinomycetes bacterium
CGGAGAGGTTGGTGTTTACGACGAGAGAAGACATCCTGTCCGTTCCGGTCTCTTGTTGAGTTCTCTAGGACCCCATCCTTAGGGCCATGCTTCTACTTCGGCTCCTTCGGTCCAGAGCTTGAGCCCTGATCGCAAGAGATCGCGTGAAACGCGATTGGCGTCCGGTCGCGATTGGCGTCCGGTTGAGACTTTTCAAGGCGAGGTCCTCGATGCAGGTTGCGAGTAGCCACGAGAGCTACTGACATGAGATTGCCCCTGACCGGCACTTTGATGACACGCGTCGCGTCGCTGTCGCTGCACATTCTGGGGCACGTTTCGGAAGACAGATCGCCGAATCGGGCGCAGCCGATTCGTCTTGATTCAAGTTAGATGCCAGCGCCGGTTATGCCCGCCGACGGAGAAACGAATGGCAGGATCGCTGTAAACGGGCTATTCACCAGGAGCCACTGTTCGAAGGCGACCGCCGAGAGCGGTTGCGACAAGTAGTACCCCTGAGCAAGATCGCAACCGAGCGCGGCCAGGGTTTCCGCGTCGGCTTCCGATTCGACGCCCTCGCCAACGAGGCGCATCCCGAGGGAATGGGCGAGTCCGACGACCGCGATGGCGACCGATCGATTGAAGGAGTCCGATGCGATGCCAGTCACGAATGATCTGTCGAGTTTCAGCTCATCGGCAGGAATGCTCCGCAGATAAGCCAGCGAGCTGTAACCGCTCCCGAAATCGTCAATGCTCAGTCCGATGCCCAACTCGTGCAGCGAGAGAAGTGTGTTGCGAACCGTCTCAGGCTCCGCCATGAACGCCTCCTCGGTTACCTCGACAACCAGAGCACTTGGCGCCAGGCTATGGAGTTGGAGGAGCTGCTCTACTCGGCGCGGAAGATCGATGTCGAGCAAGTCGGTGACGGTGAGGTTCACGGCGATCTTGAGCGAGACACCTCGACTCATCCACTCGGCGGACTGCTCGACTGCCACGCGGAGAACGCGTTGGAACACTGCACCGAGAAGTTGAGCTTCCCGTGCGAGGGGCAGGAAGTCGTCCGGGCCGAGCAGGCCAAGCCGGGGATGCTCCCAACGGACCAGGGCTTCTGCGCCAACGACGCGACCAGTCGCGAGCTCTACTTTCGGTTGGAAATAACAGACGAGCTGCTCTGACATTGTCGCCAACCGAAGCTCCTCGATCAGGACGAGACGACTCCGACCGGAATCGGTTCCGACCGCTTCGTAGAACTCGTACCTCGACCCGGTGCTTGTCGCTCGAAGCAACGCCACCTCGGTGTGTTGCAACAGGTCAACCTCGCTCGCTGCATGCTCGGGGAACAGTGCAATGCCGATACTTGTCCTCACGGTGCTGTGGATCGTTTCGACGTTGAAGTGTGAACGATCATCCAAAACGAGTGCACCTCTGACCGTTTTGTGATCATCGAAAACGAGTGCACCTGACCATCCACGTGATCGCTCGACCCGACCCGCAGGCTTCTCGCCTACGCAGGGCGAGCGGAACGGGAGAAGGGTGCACACCGACATGGAGAAATGGAACGAGATACGCCACAAGGTGCTCGTGGAGGGTGCTTCGAAGCGTTCGATCCGCCGCGAATATGGGATTGGCCAAGCGGCACTCGAGAAGATCCTCGCTCTGCCTGAACCTCCCGGCTATCGACAACGCACAGAGCGACCGAAGTCCAAGCTCGGACCATTTTTGGGCGTCGTCGACGCGATCCTCGAAGATGACAAGCAGGCGCCGCCCAAGCAGCGCCACACGGCACGGCGCATCTTCGATCGCCTGAGAGACGAGCACGGTTACTCCGGCAGCGAGATCACCGTCCGTCGCTACGTCGCCACCCACAAGAGAACGAGCGCCGAGGTCTTCGTGCCGCTCAGCCAGCCTCCGGGCGAGGCGCAGTTCGACTTCGGCGAGGCGACCGTCGAGATCGCAGGTGAACGGGTAAAGGCCGCTCTTGCGGTGATGACGTTGCCCTACTCGGACGCGTTCTTGGTCTCGGCGTATCCCCGTGAGTGCACCGAGACCTTCCAGGCCGGACATGTCGCGGCGTTCGAGTACTTCGGCGGTGTGCCGACCAAGACCGCGTATGACAACACCTCGATCGCGGTCTCGAAGATCATCGGCCCGACCGAGAGGGCGCTCACCCGGGAGTTCCTGCGGCTCGAGAGCCACTACCTGTTCACCCACCGCTTCTGTCGTGTCGCACGGGGCAACGAGAAGGGCCACGTCGAGAACCTCGTCGGCTATGGACGTCGGAACTTCCTCGTCCCCGTGCCGTCGTTCGCGACGTTCTCCGAGTTGAACGCACACCTCGAAGAGCGCTGTGCCGACGATCTCGACCGGAGGACCCGGGGCAACCGTGGAACCAAGGCCGAGCGCCTGGAGGAGGACCTCGACGCGATGCTCACTCTCCCGAGTACGTCGTTCGAGCCGAAGCGGACAGAACAGAGACGGGCGAACTCGTTGTCCCTCGTGCGCTTCGACCAGAACGACTACTCGGTGCCGACCGCGTTTGCGCACCACGAGGTGATCGTGTCGGGGGGCATCGAACAGATCGCGATCTCGTCCGGTCCCGAGCTCGTCGCCACCCACCGGCGCCACTGGGGCAAAGAGCACACCACCTACGACCCTCGTCACTACCTCGCCCTCCTGGAGCGAAAGCCCGGGGCGCTCGACTTCGCCCGGCCCCTCGAGGCATTGGAGCTGCCTGCCTCGTTCTCGCTCTTGCGCCGGCGCCTCGAAGCCGACCTCGGCTCGTCTGGGACTCGCGAGTTCATCAAGGTGCTGAGGCTCATGGAGCGGGCCACGTTTGTCGAGCTCATCGACGCTGTCGAGGCCGCGCTTTCGATGGGAGCGACGAGCGCCGATGCGATTGCGCTCATCTTGTTCCACCGCCAAGAGCGCCCTGTCGGGCTCTTCAGCCTGGACGGCCACCCGCACCTCAAGTCCGTTGCAGTCGAACCACCAGATCTGTCCGCCTACGCAATGCTCACCGAGAAGGGTGCCTGACCATGAAGAGCCTCGAGACCAAGTCCCTGGTGCTGCTCCGCCACCACCTGAAGGCACTCCGCCTTCCGACGATCGGCCAAGAAGCCGAGAAGGTGGCCCAACAGGCCGCGGCTGACAACGCCGATCACCTCACCTACCTGCTCCAGCTCTGCGAGCTCGAACTGCTCGATCGCGAGAAACGGGCAGCCGAGCGGCGCCTGAAGGCCGCGCGCTTTCCGACGATGAAGACACTCGAGAGTTTCGACTTCACCGCCCGTCCGTCAGTGAACAAGATGCTCGTCGCCGAGCTCGCACGCTGTGAGTACATCGACAAGCGCGAGAACGTGCTGCTCGTCGGAAACCCAGGGACCGGGAAAAGTCATCTCGCCACTGCACTCGCCGCCGAGGCGTGTGGTCGCGGTTACAAGGTGCGCTTCTTCCGGGCCACCGAGCTCGTCACGACCCTCATCGAGGCGAGAGACGAACGCTCCTTCCTGCGCCTCAAATCGCAGCTGTCGAAGTTGGACCTGCTCATCCTCGACGAGCTCGGCTACGTCCCGGCCTCCAAGGTCGGCGCAGAGCTGTTGTTCGACGTCATATCCACCGCCTATGAGCGCACCAGCATGATCGTCACCAGCAACCTGCCGTTCGAGTCCTGGACTGAGGTTCTCGGCTCCGAACGACTCACCGGCGCAACGCTCGATCGGCTGACCCATCGCTGCCGAATTATCGAGACCAAAGGCGAGAGCTACCGGTTGCGCGACGCGAAAACGCGCACGCGATCGCGAGAAGCCGCCAGCGCAGTGGCATCAAGCAAGGCTTCTCAGGCAGACTGACCGCTAACCGCAGTGCACTCGTTTTCGATGATCACGCGCGCCTGTTTTGGATGATCGTTCACACGGCGCGTGCACGATCCAGGTCGCGATCGCATAGACAGCGAGCGTCCCGCCGGAAATGGCGCCTCCGGCAGGCAAGGTGACTTGGGAGATTCTCCGGAGAAACTTCGGTCGCGCCCTCGCTGCTCCCTTCGAGAATGCGAGGAAGAAGCTCGGGATCCCGATCGTGAGCGAGCTCACGATCGTCAGTTGCCGGAGATAGAACGGATAAGGAACGGCGAGGGCGCCGACCACAACCGCGAGCAGCGCGGCGTAGACCGTCTTGGTGACGAAAAGGTTTGCGACCCGTTCGACATTCGCGATCACGCGACGCCCTTCGCCAAGGATTGATGGGACCGCGGTGAACGCGCTGTCGAGGAGGACGAGATCGGCAACGGAGCGACTCGCCTGGCTTCCCGATCCCATCGCAATCCCGACGTCAGATTGCTTCAGAGCGGGAACGTCGTTGACTCCATCTCCTGTCATCGCCACCACGTGCCCGTTCTCCCGCAACGCGGCGATGATCCTTC
This sequence comes from uncultured Actinomycetes bacterium, assembly GCA_903915545.1. Classification (GTDB taxonomy): domain Bacteria; phylum Actinomycetota; class Thermoleophilia; order Gaiellales; family Gaiellaceae; genus PALSA-600. Next base: position 4,394 of record CAIWTI010000278.1, read on the forward strand.
GTTTCTCATCAGGCGTTACCCGTCCAAAGACGGTGGTTCTCTCGACCGCGGCACAGAATTCGGCGGCATCGTCGGGCAACGTGCGAGCGTCAAGCGCGAATGACGCATCGATTCCGACCCGGGTGGCCACATCTGCGGCCGTGCGCGGATCATCCCCGGAGACAACCTTGATCGCGATTCCTTGGCGAAGGAGAAACGCGATCGTCGTCCCAACGTCGGGACGCAGCTCCTCATGCAACGAGACGAGCGCGACCGGAACGAGATCTGTGGGGAGCACTGGACCAGAGATCGACTGGGAGGACCACGCGAGTGCGACAGTCCGTTTGCCCTCGAAGCGATCGAGGTCGCGATGCATCTTCGTCCGGCCGCTCGCGTCGGTGTCGGAATAAAGAACGTCCGGCCCACCGAGCACCCACGTCCCACGGTCGGCGAACAC
>CAIWTI010000279.1 GCA_903915545.1 uncultured Actinomycetes bacterium
ACTCGATCCACGCCGCCGGCGTTGTGATCGGCGCCGAACCGCTGATCAACGTCGTCCCGCTCCAGCAGAAGGGCGCCGACTCCGAAGTCGTTACGCAGTTCCCGATGGGCGATGTCGAAGCGCTCGGGCTGCTCAAGATGGACTTCCTGGGGCTGCGCAACCTTGACGTGATCGACAAGGCCGTTGCGCTCATCGGCGGTGGCCTGGACATCACCACGTTGCCGCTCGACGACAAGAAGACGTACGAGATGCTCGCGCGTGGCGAGGCGACCGGTGTATTCCAGTTCGAGTCGTCGGGCATGCGCGAGGCGCTGCGCCAGGTGAAGCCGACCGAGTTCGAAGATCTGATCGCGCTCGTGGCGCTGTACCGCCCGGGCCCGATGCAGTACATCCCGAACTACGCGGCTCGTAAGGCTGGGCGCGAGGCTGTCACGTTCCTCGACCCGCGCCTCAAGGCGATCACGGGTGGCACGTACGGCATCTCGATCTACCAGGAGCAGTCGATGGAGATCGCGAAGGCCATCGGTGGCTTCTCGCCTGCCGAGGCCGACGATCTCCGCAAGGCGATCGGCAAGAAGATCCACGAGCTGATGGCGTCGCTCAAGGACAAGTTCATCGAGGGTGCCGTCGCGAACAACACCACCGATTCGGTCGCGCGCCAGCTGTGGGACGACATCGAGAAGTCGCAGGACTACTCGTTTAACAAGTCACACGCCGCCTGTTACGCGCTGATCTCGTATCGCACCGCATGGCTCCGCGCGAACCACTCCCGTGAGTACATGGCTGCGCTGATCAGCTCGGTGATGAACACGAAGGATCGTGTGCCGTTCTACGTCAACGCGTGCCATGAGCTCGGCATCGACGTGCTGCCGCCTGACGTCAACGAGTCGCAGATGGACTTCGCCGTCGTCAGCGGCAAGATCCGCTTTGGGCTGAACGCCGTGAAGGGTGTCGGTGAGCTCGCGTGCCGCACGATCATTCGTGCGCGCGAAGAGGGAGGCCCGTTCGAGTCGATCTGGGACTTCACGGAGCGCGTCGATCCGTCCGTCGTCAACAAGCGGGCGCTTGAGTCGCTCGTGAAGTGCGGCGCCATCCCGGGATCACGCCAATCGGCACTCGCAGTGCTCGAGCAGGCGCTCTCGTACGGACAGAAGCAGCAGGCCGACCGGCTCGCCGGCCAGGCTTCGATCTTTGATCTTGGCGACGGCCCGTCGGAGCAAGCCGCGCCGCGGCATCACCCGGCGCTCTCGCCCGAGGAGTTCGAGAAGAGCGAACTGTTGCGCATGGAAAAGGAGACGCTCGGGCTCTACGTCTCGGAGCATCCGCTCAACGAATTGCGCGACGACATGCGGCGCAAGACCGATGCCTCGCTAGCCGAACTCGACCGACGCCGCGACGGTGAAGTGGTGACGATCGGTGGCATCGTCAGCCACGTCAAGCAGATGCTGACCAAGCGTGGCGAGCAGATGGTCTTCCTGCAGCTCGACGACGTCACGGGCGGGGTGGAGATCGTCGTCTTCTCGAACACGTACGAGCGCGCGCGTGAGCTGTGCGTCGAGGATCGGATCTTGATCGTGAAGGGCAAGATCGATCACAAGGAAGGCGAGACGAAGCTCGTCGCGCTCGAGATCAGCCCCTACGAGGCGGTTGGCGTGAAGCGCGAGGTTCGCCTACGCATCGACGCGACGCAGGCGCCGGCCGGAATCGTGGGTCGGTTGGCCGAGCTGATTCGCGACTTCCCGGGCGAAAGCCCCGTGCTGCTCGATTGCATGACCTCACAGGGGCCACAGCTGCTTGCGCTCGGCCCGAAGTTCAAGGTTCAGCCAGCACCCGACTTCTACGCCGAAGTGAAAGCGCTGCTCGGCGAGTCGGCGCTCGTCTAGAGCGGCACGACACCTCGTGGTCGGCGGCGGCGCCACCGTCACGCTTGTTCCCTTCGCGAACGAGCATCTCGAGCCGTTTCGGGCGCTGGCGCAGGATCCGCTTGTCCTGCGCTTCACGCGCTTTCCCGACCCACTCCCTCTGGGCTTCGCCGAGGCATGGCTTGCGCGGTACGAGGCGGGCCGGGCTGCCGGGACGATGGAGGGGTTCGCGGTGCTTGCTGACGGGGGCTTCGCAGGTATCGCTGTCGTCCCTGAGATCGATCGCTCGCGCGGTGCGGCTGAGCTCGGGTACGCGGTGTCACCTGAGCTGCGAGGGAGGGGCGTCGCGGCGGCCGCCCTTGCCCTTCTGACGCGCTGGGCCTTCGACGACGCGGGTATCGCACGCGCCGAACTGCAGATAGGCGCCGCCAATGAGGCCTCGAAACGCGTTGCCGCCAACTGCGGCTATTGGCATGACCACACCGAGCCGAACGTCCAGGTGAAGCCCGGCCGGATCGAAGACACCGAGCACTGGGTGCGGGAGCAACCTGTTAATTCGGCGTAAGACCTTCCGACTATCCGGAAGACGTGAACCGCGCGCAGCGTTAACTCGTAGTGACGAGTACGAATACCCCCAAGGAGAGACAAGATGGCGTTGACCGAAGAACTCGAAGCCGTTGAGACCGAGGCAGCTCGTGTCGAGCGGTGGCGTGCGGAAACGCTCGTGCGTGTCGGGTACGACGCCGAGTCTGCCGCCGAACTTGCAGGACGCACGGACGTTGACCTCCATCAGGCAATTGAGCTGATCGAGGCCGGCTGCCCCGCCGAAACCGCGCTGCGCATCCTGCTCTAGACGTACGAGTGCTCCGGGCCGCCGAGCGGCAGGGCGGTTCGGAGCATCTCATGCGATCAGCCCGCTTGCGTATCGGGAAGGGAAACAGCGTCTTCCCGCGTAAGCTCCACGCATGCTTGCTGCCCTAATCGCGTCGATTCCCTCGCCTTCGACGGGCATCCTCCATCTCGGCCCGTTGAAGCTGCACATGTATGGGCTCACGCTCCTCGCCGCGATCGTGCTGTGCGTGTGGCTCACGTCAGCGCGGTGGAAGCGCCTCGGCGGGGACAGTGATCTTGTCTTGCGTGTAGCTGTCTGGGGTGTCGGGGCTGGGGTTGTTGGTGCCCGTGCCTACCACGACCTCACGTCGTGGAACGAGGTGCCCACACCGAAGATCAAGGGGATCTTCGAGATCTGGCAGGGCGGCCTCGGAATCTGGGGCGGCATTCTGCTTGGCACGATCGTCGGCGCGTGGGTTGTCCGTCGCGCCGGGGCGAACGTTGCCGCGTTCCTCGATGCCGCCGCGCCGGGCCTGTTGCTTGCCCAGGGTGTCGGCCGGATCGGCAACTGGTGGAACCAGGAGCTGTTTGGCAAGCCAACGTCGCTGCCGTGGGGCCTCAAGATCGATGCTGCGCATCGCCCGCTGGCGTACGCCTCGCACGCGACCTACCACCCGACGTTCCTCTACGAGCTGATTTGGGATCTCCTCGGCGTCGCGTTCCTTCTCTGGTTTGCGAAGCGGCGGCAGATTCACGCCCCGGCGCTTTTCGCCCTTTACGTCACCTGGTACTGCTTCGGGCGCTTCTTCGAGGAGCTTCTTCGGATCGATCCGGCCCACCACATTTTCGGGCTCAGGTTGAACGCATGGGTGTCGCTGATCGTGTTCGTGTTGGGCGCGGTCGCGTTCCAGCGCCTTTACGCCGGTAAGCAGGTATTTCCGCGCCCGCACCGCCGGAAGAAGCCGCTCGATCCGCAGCATCCGGCCGGTCCAAAGATGAGCATTCCGAAGGGCCGCGTCCGGTAGCACCTTTAGCCTGCGAGCCGTGTCTACTACGGCCGCAGTGCGCGATCTGGAGCTCGACCTCGACGCCTTTACGGGTCCGTTCGACCTTCTGCTGACACTCGTGCTGCGCGAGGAGCTGCCGCTCCGCGAAATCGACCTCGCTGATGTGATCGTCGCGTTCGTCGAGAACCTCGCGGCGCGCGGTGACCTCGACCTTGAGGCCTGCGGCGAGTTCCTGATCCTCATCTCTGCGCTGCTCGAACTGAAGGCGCGTGGTCTCTTCCCCGAGGAAGAAGCTGAGCTCGCTGAGCTTGAACCTGAAGAGGCTGCCGAGGAGCTCGCACGTCGCCTCGCGGAATATCGCCGTGCGCGCGAAGGTGCCGACTGGCTCACCAAGCGGCTTGGCGAGCAGGCCGATCGGTACTTCCGTCTTGGTCCGGCGCCGCTCGCACCGAAGCGGCCTGAGCCGACCCTTGCCGCGCAGGATCCCGAGAAGCTCGCGGCCGTGCTGCGGCTGCTCGCCGTGGAGCCGCCCGCGCCATCGACGCTCCATATGGCGTTGCGCTTTCCGCCCGTTTCCCAATTCGTCGACCGCTTCCGCGCCCTGTTGCTGCGGCGGTCACGTTTCGACTTTGACCAGGAGGTTCAGGGACTCTCGCGCGTCGAGATCGCCGTTGCGTTCGTCGCGCTCCTTGAGCTTCGTAAACAGAACGAGATCGCGATCGCTCAAGCCGATTCGTTCGCCCCGATAAGGATTTCGCGCGCCGATTCCGAAAGGAGCCTTGCATGGAACGTCCGCTCCGCCTGATCTCCAGCAATCCCGTCGACGAGCTCGCTCGTACGATCGAGGCATTGCTGGTTGTTGCCGGCGCACCGCTCTCGGTCGACACGCTCGCCGAGGCGACTGCCGACGACGCTGAACGCGTCGAGGCTGCGCTTGAACTGCTCGGTGAGCGCTTCCGTGAAGGTCGCAGCGGCATCGTGCTTGAGCACGTCGCCGGCGGGTACGCCTTCCGTGCGTCGCGTGAAGCGGCTGACGCCTGCTCCCGTCTCTTTGAGCGTCCTGTTGAGCGTGGCCTTTCGCAGGCTGCGATGGAGACGCTCGCGATCATCGCGTACC
>CAIWTI010000280.1 GCA_903915545.1 uncultured Actinomycetes bacterium
CAGCACGTGGCGCGATCGGTTGGGGCGCATACCTTGCCCCTCTCGTCTTCTGCCCAATCGGCGCCCTCGTCGTCGCCAAGAGCGCGCTCGTCGAAGTACGACCGTTCCGCCTCGGCCTGAGCCTCGCACTACCGGGACTTCTGCTCGCGTTCGGACACGCCCACGGTGGCGGCGTGGGACACCTGCTCGAGGCGATCGTCGCCAGCGCAATCGGCACGACGGGTTCGACGATCCTGGGCATCGCAATCGCGCTTTCGGGCGTGCTCCTGCTGTCAGGCGCGTCACTTGGCGCAATCGTCCGACGCAGTGGCCACGCCATGCGTTCAGCCTCGGTGCGTGTTCGTCAGGAGTTGGCCGAGCGCGAAATGTCGGATCCTTTCGATGACCTCGACCCGTCCGAAGAGTCACCGAAGCGTCGCCGCCTTCGGAAGGAGCCTGCCCCGGTGGTAGACGTCGAACACGACTTCCCCGACGTCGTCGCCAACGAGATCTCGGATGTTGCTGCCGACACGATGCCCGCACGACTTGCACCGCCCTTCAACGACGAGGCCACCGTTGAGAATCTCGTAGGCGACGACACCCAGCAGGCGCTGTTCACGACCGAAACGACCTCACCTGCATCGGATTACCAGCTTCCTGACCGCAAGCTGCTGCGCCGCTCAAAGGCGGGCGGGGGCCCGAGTCCAGAAGCAGACAAGCGGACGGCCGACGCGCTCGTGCGCTGCCTTGCAAGCTTTGGCGTCGAAGCGACGATCGTTGGCCAGGTCTCCGGCCCGCGTGTCACCCGCTACGAGCTGCAGCTTGCCGAAGGCACGAAGGTCGGCAAGGTCGCGAACCTCAAGGACGACCTGTCGTACGCGCTCGCAACCACCGAGATCCGCATTCTTGCCCCGATCCCAGGCAAGCAGGCCGTCGGTGTAGAGGTTCCGAACCTCTCGCCAAAGCTCGTCACGCTCGGCGACATCTACGACGACCTTCCCGCAACCGCAAGCCCGCTCTCGGTGTGGCTCGGCAAGGACATCTCTGGCGCGTCGGTGTGGACCGACCTTGCGCGCATGCCGCACCTCTTGATCGCCGGTACGACCGGCTCGGGCAAGTCAGGCTGCATCAACGCAATCCTCACGTCGATCCTCCTGCGCGCGTCTCCGGACGAAGCGAAGTTGATCCTGATCGACCCGAAGCGCATCGAGCTGAACTACTACGAGTCGATCCCGCACCTTCTGACCCCAGTGGTCTCAAGCCCAAAGGAAGCGAGCGCCGTCCTCCTCAACGTCGTGACAGAGATGGAGCGCCGCTACGAGCGGCTGTCGGTCGTGCGCGCCCGCAACCTTCCCGAGGCGAACCGCTCGTTCCGCAAGCGTGGCGAGCCCGAGCTTCCCTATCTCCTCGTCGTGATCGATGAGCTTGCCGACCTGATGATGGTCAGCCCCCAAGACGTCGAAGACGCGATCATCCGGCTCGCGCAGAAGTCGCGGGCCGTCGGCATCCACCTCGTGCTCGCAACGCAGCGGCCGTCGGTCGACGTCATCACCGGCATGATCAAGGCCAACGTGCCTTCGCGGATCGCGTTCGCCGTCTCATCGCAGACCGACTCGCGCGTCATCCTCGATCAGAACGGCGCCGAGAGCCTGCTCGGCCAGGGCGACATGCTGTTCAAGCCGCTCGGCACGTCACGGCTGCAGCGCGTCCAGGGCGCGTTTGTGTCGGAGGACGAGGTCGCGCTCATCGTCGAACAGACGCGCGTGCAGCGTGAGCAGAAGGTCGACCCGACATTCCTCGAAGCACCACAAGTGTTCGTTGACGAACACGACGGCGACGACGGCGAATTCGATCCTGATGAGGATCCGCTGCTCGACCGCGCGATCGAAGTGGTCATCGCGGCGCAGACAGCTTCCGTGTCACTGCTCCAGCGTCGTCTGCGCGTGGGGTACACACGTGCCGGTCGCCTGATCGACATGCTTGAACGGCGGGGGATTATCTCTGCCTACGAAGGCTCGAAGCCCCGCAGCGTTCTTGTCGGTGAAGCCGACCTTGAGCGGCGTGTGCGTGTCGAGACCGACGAGCCCTCAGACATCTAGGACAACGCCTCCATCGCCTCGCCCCGAACCCGCATGTGACGGTTTGGTTACAGGCCACAACACCCCCTCTAGCGGAGACGCCGTCCTGCACCGTAGGATGCGCGCCAAGCACCAATGTTTCATTCCAACAAGGAGGGAATGTGAGAAGGACGCGTCTTATGGCGCTCGCGTGTGCGGCGCTCTCCGTGGTCGCACTCACGGCAGTCGCCGCGTCGCAGGCAAAGAGCTCGAAGCCTGCCGCCGTGAACTACAAGGTCGGTCTCGTCACCGACATCGGTGGTCTTAACGACCGCGGGTTCAACCACCTCGCGTACGTCGGTCTTCAGCGGGCTGCTGCGCAGCTCGGCGTTCAGGTCAAGGTTCTGACCTCGACGGGCGCGAACGACTACGTTCCGAACCTCTCGTCGCTTGCGAAGAGCGGCTACAACCTCGTCATCGGTGTCGGCTTCCTTCAGGAGCAGGCGATCCAGCAGGTTGCGAAGGCGTTCCCGAACACGAAGTTCGCTGGCGTCGACATGAACGCCCAGACTGACTTCCAGGGTGGCATCTCGAACAACTTCGAGGGTCTCATCTTCTCGGAGAACGAAGTTGGGTACGAGGTCGGCTACCTCGCCGGTCTTGAGGCCAAGCGCCTCGGCAAGACCGCGGTCAGCTCGGTCGGTGGTATCCCGGTTCCGCCGGTTGTCCGCTACATCGCCGGCTACCAGGCCGGCGCGAAGGCTGCGTTCCCGGGCGTCAAGACGCTCAACGGGTACTCGCAGGACTTCGTGGCGCAGGACAAGTGCAAGAACGTCGCACTGAGCCAGCTCGCGCAGGGCTCGGCGGTTGTGTTCCAGGTCGCCGGTGGCTGTGGCCTCGGCGCCCTCGACGCGGCCAAGGAGAAGGGCGCGTGGGGCATCGGCGTTGACGCCGACCAGTACTACGTGAACAACCGGGTGCTCACGAGCGCCCAGAAGAAGGTTGACGTTGCCGTGTACACGGCAATCCTCAACCAGGTCAAGCGCAACGTCTTCGCCGGTGGCTCGAACCTCGTGTTCAACGCCAAGAACGGTGGCGTCGGCCTCGGCAAGATCAACGCCGGTGTCCCGGCAGCCGAGGTTGCAAAGACCAAGGCAGTAGCGTGGCAGGTTCACCAGGGCAAGATCACGGTGCCGACCACCTGCGCCAACAAGGGCTGCTAACGACGGATTGTCGTCGCGGGGGTGGGCGCAGGCCCACCCCCGTCGGCTCTTCCTCCACCCGACTGTGCAAGTAGCATCGCGCCCGTGACCGAGTCGACACCTGTCCTAGAGCTGCGCGGGATCACGAAGCGCTTCCCGAGCATCGTCGCGAACGACGCGATCGACTTTGAGCTTGCAAAGGGTGAAGTCCACGCGTTGCTCGGTGAGAACGGCGCCGGCAAGTCGACGCTGATGAACGTGCTCTACGGGCTCTATGGAGCTGACGAGGGTGAGATCCTGCTCAACGGCACGCCGGTGAAGTTCAGCTCGCCGAAAGATGCGATCAATCGCGGCATCGGCATGGTGCATCAGCACTTCATGCTCATCCCGGTGATGACGGTCGCCGAGAACATCGTTCTTGCTGATGAGCCCACGCGGGGTGGCATCTTCCTCGATCACGCTGCAGCAAATGCTCGTGTGTCTGAGCTTGCATCAAAGTTTCGTTTTGACATCGACCCTGACACTCGCGTCGAGCGCCTGACCGTTGGGCAGCAGCAGCGCGTAGAGATTCTGAAGGCGCTGTACCGCCGCGCAGACGTCTTGATCCTCGACGAGCCGACAGCGGTTCTCACACCGCAGGAGGCGCTTGACCTCTTCCGCATCCTCGGCGAACTCAAGGCCGAAGGGATGTCGATCATCTTCATCAGCCACAAGCTGCACGAGGTGCTCGAGATCGCCGATCGCGTGAGCGTGCTTCGGCGCGGCAAGCTTGTCGAAACCATCCCCGTTGCGGGCGCGACCGAGGAGAGCCTTGCGCAAGCGATGGTCGGGCGCGCAGTGCTCTTGCAGGTCGAGAAGACACCCCACAATCCGGGAGCCCCGCTCGTTCAAGTTGAGCATCTCTCTGTTCGCGACGACCGTGGCATCGAGAAGGTGAAGGACGTCTCGTTCGAGGTGCGTGCAGGCGAGATCGTTGGGATCGCGGGTGTCGACAACAACGGGCAGACGCAGCTGATCGATGCGCTTACGGGCCTGCGCAAGCCCGAGTCCGGCCGCATCGTGATTGACGGCACCGAGTACGACGGAGCGACTCCCAAGGTGATGACCGACGTCGCGGGTGTGGGGCATATCCCGGAAGATCGTCAGCACCGCGGCCTCGTCCTGGACTTCTCGATCGCCGAAAACCTTGCGCTGCACGACTACCGACACGAGCCGCAATCAACCCGAGGGTGGCTCTATCCGGGGCGCCTTGTGTCGGCTGCGCGCCGGTTGATCACGGAGTTCGACGTGCGCGGTGGTGGCCCACAGACGCCCGCAGGATCGCTCTCAGGCGGTAATCAACAGAAGGTCATCCTCGCGCGTGAGATCTCGCGCGACCCGAAGGTTCTGATCGCCGCTCAGCCAACCCGTGGCCTCGATGTCGGTGCGATCGAGTTCGTCCATCGCCGACTCGTCGGCGAACGCGACGAAGGGCGCGCGATCCTCCTCGTCTCGCTTGAGCTCGAGGAGATCCTCTCGCTTTCAGACCGCATCTTGGTCATGTTCGAGGGCCGGGTTGTGGGCGAGTACACGCCAAATGCGACGCCCGAAGAGCTTGGTCTCGCAATGGCGGGGGCAGGATCACACGAGGCAGTCGCATGAGCACGCCGCCGCCAAAGCTTGAGTCGGGCTCCGACATGAACGTCGCACCTACGACGTTCATGGGCAAGCTGACGGAACGGTTCAACTCCGCGGGTGCGATCAGCGCCGTCGTCACGACGATCATCGCGTTCTTCATGGCCGGACTCGTCGTGCTTGCGACGGGTCACAATCCGTTGTCGACCTATCGCGCGATCTTCAACGGGACAGGCCTCGCCTGGCTGATACCGGGGTTCGGAGACCGCGCGACGGAGGCATCGAACCTCCAGCAGACCCTCCTTGTCGCAACACCGTTGATGCTCACGGGACTCGCGCTTGCATTCGCGTTCCGTTGCGGCATGTTCAACATCGGCGGCCAGGGGCAGTACCTCGCCGGGCAGACGGTCGCTGTGCTCGTTGGCTCGTCCTGGGCTGGCATGGCAGGCCCGCTGCATATCGTGCTCGCCGTCGTCCTTGCAGCACTCGCTGGAGCGCTCTGGGCTGGCATCGCCGGCTTCCTCAAAGCGACCACAGGCGCACACGAGGTGATCTCGACGATCATGCTCAACTGGATTGCGATCTGGGTCGCCGACTACTTCTTCGGCCTCAACGGGCCGTTCCAGGGGCCAGTGCAGTTCAACCCGATCTCCTCCGACATCGTCCAGAACACCCACCTCTACGTGTTCTGGGGCAACCCGCTCCTCCAGGGCCTCGACATCGGCTTCTTTCTCGCGATCGTCATGCTCGTCGTCTACTGGCTGATCCTCAACCGAACGACCCTTGGCTTCGAGGTACGCGCGGTTGGTTACAACCCCGAGGCGGCGCGGTACGGCGGCATTGACGTGCGCCGCAGCTACTTCATGGCGATGGCAGTTTCGGGCATGTTCGCGGGCCTCGCTGGCGCCGTCGACATCCTTGGCTGGCAGTTCCACCTCGCAACGCCGGACATTCACGCGTCGAGCATCGGCTTCCTCGGCATCGCGGTTGCGCTCCTCGGGCGCAACAGCGCGATCGGCGTCTTCTTCGCATCGATCCTCTTCGGC
>CAIWTI010000281.1 GCA_903915545.1 uncultured Actinomycetes bacterium
CTACGCCCTGATGCTCCTGCTGCTCTCGGCAATCTGGGGCGCGTCGTTCCTTTTCATCAAGGTCGCCGACCGCGAGCTACATCCGATGGCGATCGCCTGGCTGCGATTGGCGCTGGCGACGGTGGTGCTGATTCCCGTGTCGGCCGTCGTCATCGGGCCCACACGGCTGCTTGCTGGGATCCGCGACGCCTGGGTTCGTCTGGCCGTGATGGGGCTGATCAACAGCGCGTTTCCCTTTGCCCTCCTCTCGTGGGCCGAGCAGAAACTCGATTCGGGCCTCACGGCGATCTTCCAGGCAGCCGCCCCGCTCTTCAGCATCGCGCTCACCGTGCTCGTTGGGCAGGAGGTTGTGACGCGTCGCCGTGCGCTCGGCATCTTCGGCGGCTTCCTTGGCGTCGCGCTCCTCGTGGGAGCGCACGTGCACGGCAGCCTCTGGTCGGCGCTCGCGGTCGTTTTCAGCGGACTGCTCTACGCCGGTGCTGGCGTGTACGGGCAGCGGTGGATGAAGGACGTGGAGCCGCTCGTGCTCGCCACGGGCTCGATGTGCACGGCGGCAGTGCTCGTTGCGCCGTTTGGCATCGCGGCGCTTCCGAGTGTCCTCCCCGGCTGGAAGGTGACAGCGTCGATGGCGACGCTCGGAATCATCGGCACCGGCTTCGCCTACATCCTCTACTTCGCGATCCTGCGCGGGGTGGGCGCGTCGCGCGCGATCCTCGTCACCTACCTCGTGCCTGCGTTCGCGGTGAGTTACGGAGTGCTGGTGTTGAACGAGAGCATTCGCGTGTCGGCGATCGCTGGACTGGCACTGATCTTTGGCGGGGTTGCGGTCGGTTCGCGTCGAACGCCGGTGCGGCAGGTCGAGAGTCCGTAGGATCCAGCGCGATGGCTGCTGAGATTCGCAAGATCGTCGTGCAGGTCGAGGAGACGTTCCGCGACGCGGGCCGTGCGGTTGATCCGTCGACCCGCAAGGCAGTGGCGGCCGCGGTGGTCACAAACCCGTTTGCTGGCCGGTTTGTCGAGGATCTCGCGCCGCTCTACGACCTTGGTGCCGAGGTCTCGGGGCTGCTTGCCGAGCGCGCCGTTGCCGCCCTCGGTGTGGCACCAAACGATGTGACGGCATACGGCAAGGGCGCGATCATCGGCACCGCGGGCGAGATAGAGCATGCCGCAGCGGTGCTGCACCCGAAGTTCGGCGCGCCGGTGCGAAAGGCCGTCGATCACGGCGACGACATCATCCCGTCGACCAAGAAGGTCGCCGGCCCGGGTGCTGCCATCACGATGCCGATCACGAACAAAGACAGCATCTGGAGCTTCGACGACATGGACGCCGCCGAGATCTCGATCGGCGATGCGCCGCTTGCCGACGAGATGGTGATCTGTGTGGTGCTCGCTGTTGGCGGCCGCCCGCATCATCGAACGCGGAAGCCGGAGTAGCGGTGTTCAAGGCGATCATCCTGCTTGCCCGGCGCGACGATATGACGCACGACGAGTTCGCGGCGTGGTGGCTTGGGGAGCACGCTCCGCTCGCGAAGGCGCTTGCGGGGGTTCGTGGCGTGCGGTTCAACCTCGTCGATACGCCCGACGCCGAGTACGACGGAATCACCGAGCTTTGGTTCGACTCGCAGGCCGACTTTGAGGCCGCCTACGCGACCGAGCATGGCAAGCAGGTCGCTGCCGACTCGCTTACGCACGTCAGTCGTCGCGAGCGGCTGTTTGTGACCGAAAACACGCTCGCGTAAGGCTGCAACAGGGCTCCGTAGTTCGGAGCGAGACGAATCAGGTTCGGCTCCGACGCGGTTCGAGAGCCCTGGTGGTGAGCTGTCGGTATGACACGCAGGCTCACATATCTCGTGGTTCTAGCGCTACTGGGCGTCGCGGTTGCGGCTGCTGGCGCCTTGGGTAGTTCGACCTCAGTGCGCGTCGATATTCCGTCGTCGGCTGACATCGCGGTCGATCTGAACGGCGGCCCACCGCAACTCGGCGACGTTCCTTCAGGTGGCATGAATTCGTGCAACTTGCCGTCGGCGGGGCAGCGACCTCCGTTCGCGATTACCTGTCCGTTTGACTACTCGTATGGTCAGAGCGGTGCGGCGATGAGCGGCACCGCGACGTGGACATCCAAGAATCTAAGTGGAGCGCTCACGGCGACCTGCGACTACAACATCGCGATTCACGGCAAGGTCACGACCAACGTCTCCGCGACCGGCTCGACGTCGTCTCCCGTATTCGACTTCGGTGGTTCCGGTTCGCAGGCGTGCTCGTGGACAATCACGTTCTCCGGTTCGACTCTCACCGGAACGATGACCGGTGTTCTGACGTTCGGCCAGGCCGACGCCACCACTGGTTCGTTCAAGGGCAACTTCACCGTCAACGTCGTTTCGGGCACGGGGCTCTTTGCCGGTGCCGTCGGTAGCGGCTCGTTTACCGAGAATGAGACGATGGATCTGGCGGGGAAGGCTCCGGCTGGCTCACTGCCAAGCCAGGCTGAGATCGCGGCGTTGGCTGCTGCCGGCAGTGCAGGCAGCGGCGCGCCGTCGTCGATCCCCAGTGGATCGATCCCGCCGGGGGTTTCGATCCCCGCTGGCGTTTCGATCCCGACCTCTAAGACGGTGCGACATCTGGCCGCCGCGACGCCTGGGTCGGCGATGCGCTTGAAGCTGACGAAGGGTGCGTCGCGCGCGACGGTCGTGATCCCGAAGACGGTTTCCGCTTCGGGCAGCTACGCCCTGCACGTGGCAGCTGCGCCAGGTTCGGCGTGTATTGCGTCCGCAACGAAGGCTGGCACGAGCGTTGATCTCGGGAGGGCAACCGCGTCGAAGACAGGGGCGGCGATATTCCCCGGGAAGCTCGGCACCAAGCTCAAGACCGGTACCTGGAAGCTCGCCGCTTCGTGCGCGTTCGGCGGCGCGAAGACGTCAGCCGCAGGTACGGCAGTCATCAAGTAGTGCTGGTTCTTCTGTAGTGGCGGTGGCCCTCTTCGGAGGGTCGTCGCGTTTGTCGGGCTGGGCGTTACGATCCCGCCATGGCCCGATACCTGCACACCATGTACCGCATCACCGATTTCGACCGCAGTCGCGCGTTCTACGAGGCGCTGGGGTTTGAGTTTCGGCGCGAGTTGCCGATCGTTCGCAACGGCGAGCTTGAGGCGACCAACTACTTCTTCGGCTGTCCTGGAGACGACGCCGAGCTGGAGCTGACGTTCAACCACGACGGCCGCACCTACGACGTCGGTACCGGCTACGGCCACATTGCGATTGGGGTCGAGGATCTCACCGCGACGCTCTCGGCACTTTCGACGCAGGGGATCGAGCCCGAGAAGCCGCCGTATCGCGTGCGCGAGGGCGGCTCGCTGCTCTGCTTTGTCCGTGACCCGGACGACTACCGCATTGAGCTCATCGAGCGCGCCTAGCTCGTGAGCTTGATCGCCGATCCTCGTCTCGCGGCCGACGGCGCAGCGCGGATCGCATGGACGCGCGCAAACATGCCGCTCCTCGCAGCGCTGAAGGACGAGTTCGCGGCCGAGCAGCCGTTCGCTGGGCGCAAGCTCGGCGTCTGCATTCACGTTGAGCCGAAGACCGCGGTGCTGGTCGAGGTGCTCCGTGCGGGTGGGTGCGAGCTGGCGATCACGGGTAGCCCCGCAACGACCGACGATGGCACGGCCGCGTTCCTCGCCGCGCAGGACGGCGTGACCGTGTTCGCGCTCAAGGCCGACGACATGGACGCGCACCTCGCGCACATTGAGCGGGTGCTCGACACCGAGCCGAGCTTCTTGCTGGATAACGGCGCCGACCTCATCAGCAGCGCAGTTCGGCGTGGCTTGACGATCGAGTTCGCGACCGAGGAGACGACCTCTGGCGGCAACCGACTGAAGGCCGAGATGCAGGGGCACGTCCCGTTCCCGGTTGTGGTGATCGACGACAGTCCGTTGAAACGCCTGATCGAGAACCAGTACGGGGTGGGGCCGACGGTCGTCGAAGGCTTCATGCGTGCGACGAACCTGCTCGTGCCGGCAACAACCTTTGCGGTGATTGGGTACGGCGCGTGCGGCCGCGGGACGGCCCGGGCTTTGCGCGCCGATGGGGCGACAGTGATCGCTGTCGAGATCGACCCTGTGAAGTCGCTCGAGGCGGCGTTCGACGGGATGCGGGTGATGGAGCTCGACGCTGCGCTCGCCGCCGCTGATGTGGTGATCACGGTGACGGGGTCGACGGGGATCTTGCGCGAGCATGAGCTGGGGCTGCTGCGTGACGGGGCGTTGATCGCGAACGCCGGGCATTTCAGCGAGATCGAGGTGCCGGGTTCGTGGTCACGGCGTCCTTTGACGGGGCTTGTCGAGGAGGTTGAGCGTCCGGGCGGCGGGGTGTTCCGAGTGTTGGGGCGAGGCGAGATGTTGAATCTCACCGCGGCGACCGGCAACCAGATTCAGGTGATGGATCTCGGCTTTGCGTTGCAGGCGCATTCCCTGCGTGCGTTGGCGCGGGATCCGGGAGCGTTCGCGCTCGGACCGCAGCCGGTGCCGAAGGCGATCGACGAGATCATCGGGCGCGACATGCTCGCCTCGCTCTCGGCCACACGCGGCGTGTAGCTGGCCCAGGGAATCTCGCGCGGTCGGCCGGCGTTCTCGTTGGTATCGAACAACGAGGAGGGCGAAGTGGCGCCAACAAGTCCAGTACGCGAGCTGCGGCTCGCAGTCACGGTTGAGAACTACGACGAGGCTTTCGCGTTCTATCGGGATGCGCTCGGCCTGCCGGTCATCGAGGCGTGGGACAACCCAACAGGTTCGGGAGCAATCCTCGATGCCGGCCACGCCACGCTTGGCTGCTGTCGGTTGCGCAGACAGCGCTTGTCGATCAGATCGAGGTGGGGCGTCCGGCCTCTGGGCCGATTCGCATTGCGCTTGAGGTGGCCGACTCGGCGCGAACCGCCGCGGTGCTTGAAAGTGCGGGAGCGACAGTTGTCGGAGGCCCCGTCGTGACGCCGTGGCGCCATCGCAACGTGCGGCTTGATGCCCCAGGCCCGCTACAGCTGACGCTGTTCGAGGTAATCGTCGACTAGCGCGAGTCCGGAAATGCAACAGCGCCGTTACACCTTCCCGAGTAGCGTCGGAGGGGATGACAACAGACGGTTCCACTTCACCTCGTCGCGCGCCGCGCAGGCGGGCCGACGCACCCAGCGACGCTCCAGCGCGTCGCGGCCAACGCAAGACCGCTGAACCACGAAGGACAGTCGCATCGCCCTGGGGGCCGATGCGGGTTGTTGATGAGATCCGGCTCGCGCAGCACGCGGGCACGAAGCGCTTCTCGACCGTCGTGCAGCTGATCGAGTCGCCCGATGCCAACGAGCGGTTCGTTCGGTTCAGCTACTCGACTGACGGTGTCGGTCGACGCGGCCCGGTGACGCTCAGGCCGAAGGACGTCGAGCGACTTCGGGCCGCCCTGGCGCTACGGCCGGAGTTCCAGGCCGCGCTTAATCTGGGCGCCACAGGAAATGGTGCCTAGGCGGTTGCGAACGCCGCAGAGCGTGCCGCGTCGACGAGCGAGCCAAGGATCTTGGCGCCGTCGGTTGAGCCGAGAACCGGGTCGACTGCGTGCTCCGGGTGTGGCATCAGCCCGAAGACGTTGCCGCTCGTGCTGATCACGCCTGCGACATCGGCGATCGCACCGTTGGGGTTCGTGCCCGGGGCGTAACGGAGGGCGATCAGGCCCTCTGCTTCAGCCTCCGCGAGTAGCTCGGGATCGGCGAACCAGCAGCCCTCACCGTTCTTCACTGGGATCGAGAGCCGGTCGCCGGGGGAGCAACGCGACGTGAACGCAGTGTCGGTGCGCTCGACCACGAGGTCGACATCCTGGCATTGGAACTCAAGCGTGCTGTTCTGGCGCAGCACGCCAGGTAGCAGGCCGGCTTCGGTGAGGATCTGGAAGCCATTGCAGATGCCGAGCACGAGGCCGCCCTCGTTCGCGAAGCGCACGACGTCGCGCATGACGGGTGAGAAGCGAGCGATCGCGCCGCAGCGGAGGTAGTCGCCATACGAGAACCCGCCGGGGAGGACGACAGCTGCGGTGTTCGCGGGCAACCGCTCTTCGCTGTGCCACAGGCGGCTGGCGTCGGCGCCAAGGTGGGTCAGTGCGAGCTCCGTGTCACGATCGTCGTTCGAACCGGGGAACACGACCACCGAAATCGCGGGGCGAAGAGCGTCGCTCACGCGGCTGCCTCAACGACGATCTCGTAGCTCTCGATCAGCGGGTTCGCGAGCAGCTGCTCGCACATGCGCTCGATCTGGGCGCGGGCGTCAGCCTCGTCGTTGGCCGACACGTCGAGCTCCACGAGTCGGCCGACATGCGCGTTCTGGACGTTGAAACCGAGGTGTCCGAGGCCGGTCTCAACCGCGAGCCCTTGCGGGTCGAGGATGCCTGACTTCGGACGGATCAAAATCGTGGCCTTCATGCGACGAGGCTCCCTGGATTGGCGATGTAATCGTCGAACGACGACTCGGTCAACTGCTCGAATGCCTCGATGTAGCGCGCGCGTGTCCCAGCCACAACATCGGCGGGAAGCTCAGGGCCGGGATAGGTCTTGCCCCAACCGAGCGACTCGCAGTAGTCCCGCACAAACTGCTTGTCGAACGACGGTGGTGTCGAACCCGGCATGTACTCGTCGGCCGGCCAGAACCGCGATGAGTCGGGCGTGAACGCCTCGTCGCCGAGCACCAGCGCGCCGTTCTCATCGAGACCAAACTCGAGCTTCGTGTCGGCCAGGATGATCCCGCGGGTCAACGCGTACTCCGACGCAAAGCGGTACAGGTCAAGCGACACGCGCTCGACTTTGTCGAACAGCTCCTCACCAACGAGCGCGGCAGCAGTCTCGCGATCGATGTTCTCGTCGTGACCCGTCTGCGCCTTTGTCGCGGGGGTGAAGATCGGCTCCGGCAGCTTCGCCGACTCGATCAAGCCGTCCGGCAGCACGTGACCGCAAACGGCACCGGTCGTCTTGTAATCCTTCCAACCGGACCCTGAGAGGTAGCCGCGCACGACGCACTCGATAGGAAGCATCGTCAACTTCCGACACTCGCTCGAGCGGCCATCGTCACGAATCGCGAGTAGATGGTTGGCGACCAGGTGCTTCGTACGCGCAAACCAGAACGCAGAAAGACCCGTCAGCACACGCCCCTTGTCAGGGATATCCGTGGGGAGCACGACGTCGAACGTCGAGATCCGGTCGCTCGCGACAAGCAGCAGGCGATCCTCGCCGAGCGCATAGAGCTCACGAACCTTGCCACTGCCTAGATGGGTTTCCAGCTCAGACATTCAGCGTCTCCTCTCGTTTCGCGGCAAGGGCATGCAGACGGTCAAACACGGTGTCGACGTGAGCGACCGTCGCAGCCAGGTCAAAGGCCGACTCAATGCCGTCGGCACCCAACCGATCAGCAATCTGCGGATCGGCCTCGACAAGAGCGCGGAAATCGCGCTCCTCATCCCACGCCTGCATCGCGTGCCCCTGCACGAGCCGGTACGCCTCACCACGATCCAGGCCGCTGCCGACAAGCGCGAGCAGCAACCGGTGCGAGAAAACGAGGCCGTGCGACGCGTCGAGGTTGCGACGCATCCGCTCGGGGTACACAACGAGGTCGTTCATGATCCACGTGAAGCGGTCGAGGATGTAGTCGGTTGCGAGGAACGTGTCGGGGAACGTCACACGCTCTGCCGACGAGTGCGAGATGTCCCGCTCATGCCAGAGCGGCACGTTTTCCAGGCCGACGATCGCTGCGGCCCGCACGATTCGTGCCAACCCCGAGATGCGCTCAGCCACCTTCGGGTTGCGCTTGTGCGGCATCGCCGACGAACCTTTCATCCCCTTCTTGAACGGCTCCTCAACCTCTCGCACCTCGGTGCGGGCAAGGTGACGGATCTCAATCGCGAACCGGTCGAGCGAGGTCGCAAGCAGCGCGAGCGCAGACAGCAGCTCGGCGTGACGGTCGCGCGCGATCACCTGGGTTGACAGGGGGTCGGGCTCCAAACCAAGACGTTCACAGGCGATCCGCTCCACCTCAGGCTCGACGGCGGCATACGTGCCGACCGTGCCCGAGAGCTGCCCAACACGATTGACCTCCAACGCGTGCTCGACGCGCGTGCGCGCCCGATCGAGCTCGAAAGCCCACCCGGCGAGCTTCCAGCCAAATGTCGTCGGCTCGGCATGGATGCCGTGTGATCGCCCGATGCAGATCGAATGCTTGTGCGCGTCGGCCTGCTTCACGACAGCGGCAAACGCGCGGTCGATCTCGCGCAGGATCAGCCGCCCCGCATCGACAAGCTGCATCGACAGCGCCGTATCGACGACATCCGACGACGTCAGGCCGTAGTGCACCCACCGACCCTCGGGGCCGAGTTGCTCGGATACCGCGTCGACAAACGCCGCAAGGTCGTGGTCTGTGACCAGTTCGATCTCAGCAACGCGTGCGGCGGTTGGCACCTTCGCGTTCGCGCGAATCGTCGCCACGTCAGCGGCGGGAATCGTTCCGAGTTCAGCCCATCCGTCGAGGGCGGCAAGTTCAACCTCGAGCCAACGCGCGAGCTTGCCTTCCTCCGACCAGATGGTGCTCATCTCAGGCCGGGAGTAGCGCGCGATCACTGGAGACAGTGTAGAGAGCCGGGTGGCGGGCCCTCGATCGAGGCGACAGGGCTAAAGGAGCGCAAGGATCCGAGCCGCGAGCACCGCCGCGTTCTTCGCGTTGTCGACACCGACCGTTGCCACCGGAACCCCGGGAGGCATCTGCACGATCGACAGCAGCGCGTCGAGGCCGTCGAGGACGCTCTTCGACGAGCGCAGCGGCACACCGATCACCGGCAATGTCGTATGGGCGGCAACGACACCCGGAAGGGCAGCAGCCAAGCCGGCACCAGCGATGAGCACCTTCACGCCACGCGACGCCGCGGTCTTCGAGTACTCCGCGACGTCGTCGGGGTTTCGATGCGCTGAGCGCACCTCGAACTCCCACGTGATGCCACGCGCGTCGAGTTCGTCCATCGCGGCCTGCATGCGCTCGCGATCCGACTCCGACCCAACGAGAATCCCCACCTGAACACTCATTCGACCCCTCCCGCGATGTCGTTTCGATGTTGTGCGCCGGCAAACGTGACCTTGGCGACGGCCGCGTATGCCGACTCCTGTGCTTCCTTCACTGTCTTGCCCGCAGCAGTCACCGACAGGATGCGGCCGCCGTTTGTGACAAGCGCATCCCCGTGCATTGCGGTACCACCGTGGAACACGAACGCGCCATCGGCCTGCGCGGCCTCGATGCCCGTGATCTCGGCGCCCGAGTAGTCACTCCGGGCAGGGTAGTCGGGGCCGGCGACAACAACCGTCACGGCCGCGGTCTCACCCGTCCCGATCGAAACGCCTGTCAAGTCACCGGCAGCGGCGGCGGCGAGCGCGGCCAGCAGATCGCCTTCGAGTCGCGCAACGATCACCTGTGTCTCGGGGTCACCGAAGCGCGCGTTGAACTCAAGGACGCGCGGTCCGTCGGGCGTAAGCATTAGCCCGGCAAAGAGGCAGCCGATGAACGGCGTTCCGCGGCGCGCAAGCTCGTCGAGGACGGGCTGGTGAATCTCGGCAACGAGCGACGCGAGGTCGCCCGAGTCGGCAACCGGGGAGTACGCGCCCATGCCACCCGTGTTCGGGCCCGTGTCCCCGTCGCCAATCCGCTTGTAGTCGCGCGCCGATGCCAGAGGTACCGCCACCGACCCGTCGCACAGCGCGAAGACCGAAACCTCAGGGCCCGTCAGCATCTCTTCGACAACGACCGTCTCGCCAAGCGCCCGCGCTCCTGCGAGACCCTCGGCGAGCTCCTCCTCGGTGTTGCAGATGAAGACGCCCTTGCCCGAGGCGAGACCATCGGCCTTCACCACGCACGGCGCCGTCGGCACTTCGAGGGTACGCGCCGTCGGCACACCGGCAGCGTCGAGTACGTCCTTCGCGAACGCCTTCGACCCTTCGATCTGGGCGGCGGCTGCGCTGGGGCCGAACGTCGCGATGCCAGCCTTCCGCAGATCGTCGGCCAAGCCAACCACCAGCGGCGCCTCGGGGCCAACGACGACGAGGTCAATCCGCAGCGACTGGGCGAGGTCGACGAGCCCCTCAATGTCATCGGTTCGCACCGGGTGGCAGGTGCCGATCTCGGCGATACCCGGGTTGCCAGGAGCCGCGTGCAGCTCGCTCAGCGAGGGGCTCTTCGCCAGGCCGCGCGCCAGCGCATGTTCGCGCGCACCCGATCCGACGAGAAGAACCTTCACTGGCCCGAGTCTAGTGACGACAGGCCGGGCCGCCGAAAAGAGGTGTTCAGCGCCCTAGACGAGGACGGACGTGCGCGCCGCGCCGACGCCAACGAGCTCGACGGGAACCTCAAGTTCGCGTTCGACAAACTCGACGTACGCCTTCGCCGCGTCGGGAAGTTCCGAGCGGTTCGTCGCATCGTCGAGGGTGCACTCCCAGCCGGGCAGCACTTCCCACACCGGCTCGGCGTGGTGGAAGTCGCTCTGGTGCGCCGGAAAGTGCGGGGTCTCGGAGCCGTCGCGCAGCTTGTAGCGAACGCACACGGGCAGCTCGGCGAAGTTGCTCAGCACGTCGAGCTTCGTCAGCGCGAGCGACGTAATGCCGTTGACCCGCACCGCGTATCGCAGCGCAACGAGATCGAGCCAGCCGCAGCGGCGGATCCGGCCGGTGACCGTGCCGAACTCACCGCCGAGTTCCTGAACGCGCTGCTGGTCGTCGCCCTGAATCTCGGACGGCAGCGGACCTTCGCCGACGCGCGTGACGTATGCCTTGGCGACGCCAAGCACGCGATCGATGCGTGTGGGGCCGATGCCCATGCCAGTCGAGGCGCCCGAAGCGATCGGGTTCGACGACGTAACAAACGGGTACGTGCCGTGATCGAGGTCGAGCAACGTGCCCTGCGCACCTTCGAACAGGACGTCCTTGCCTTCGCGCAACGCCAGGTCAACGAGCAGCGACGTGTCGCCGATGTAGGGGCGCAGCTTCTGGGCATAGCCCTCGTAGCGGTGCGCGATCTCCTCAAGGTCGAAGCCTTCGACCTCGTAGACGCGCTCCAGCCACACGTTCTTCTCTTCGAGCGCCACCTCGATCTTCTGGCGCAGGATCTTCGGGTCGAGCACGTCCTGCACGCGGATGCCGAGGCGCGACGCCTTGTCGGCGTACGCCGGGCCGATGCCGCGACGCGTGGTGCCGATCTGGAGCTTGCCGAGGCGATGCTCTGACGCCTGATCGATCGCGATGTGCCACGGCATGATCAGGTGTGCGTTGCCCGAGACCACGACCTTCGACACGTCGATGCCGCGCGCAGCGAGATCGTCGAGCTCACCGAGGAACACCTCAGGGTCGACAACGCAGCCGGCGCCGATGATCGACACCTTGCCGGAGATGATGCCGCTTGGGGTCTGGCGGATCTTGTAGGTCTGATCGCCGACGATAATTGTGTGCCCGGCATTAGGCCCGCCCTGGTAACGGCAGACCACATCAGAATCTTGCGCGA
Organism: uncultured Actinomycetes bacterium; assembly: GCA_903915545.1. Lineage (GTDB taxonomy): Bacteria > Actinomycetota > Thermoleophilia > Gaiellales > Gaiellaceae > PALSA-600. The sequence goes on from CAIWTI010000281.1 coordinate 11,543, forward strand.
GCAGGTCGACGATCTTGCCCTTGCCTTCGTCTCCCCACTGTGCGCCCACGACAACAGTGGCTGGCACGAGGTGCAGTCTGCCTAACCCGGCGGTCGCCCGCGCCGATTCGACCCGACGAGCTAGTGGAAGCGGTTGCTCGGAACGGCGGTGAGCTTCATCCGCCGCACGATGATGCGGTGCCCGCTGCGGCAGGTCGTGAAGCCGACGTCGGCGTCACGGCGCAACGTGCCCTGCACCTCGGTGCCGTCAACGGCGACCGACCACGGGTCGCGCTCTCGCTTCGACTGACACGCCTCGCACGGAGCCTCAAAGGTCGTTGCCTCAGGCCCTACCCAGACGTGTTGCCGCTGGATCACTTTCGCCATGCCCTCATGCGAGTTGAAGTTGGCGGCCGTCAGGGCGGTCGAGGGCGGGTGGGCGGCTGCTGCGCCGCAGGATGATCTCGTGCCCGGCGCGACAGCGGACAATGGTTGCCTCGGCGCCCGTCGCAACCGTGCCGCGGACGCTCGCGCTCTGCATCGCGTCGAAGAACAACGCACCGCTTGTGCGGGCTGCTTCGAGACACACCTCGCACAGGCACGAAAACGACGCGGCGCCAGGTGAGATCCACACCGTCGTGGCGCTCATGCTGCGGCCGCCGCGAGGTCGGAGAACTTGGCATACCGCTTCTGGAATGCGAGCTTTTCGATGCCGGTCGCGCCGTTACGGTGCTTCGCGAGGATGATCTCCGCGATGCCCGCCGCCTCGGTCTCTTCCGGGTTGTAGTACTCGTCGCGATAGACGAACATCACGAGGTCGGCGTCCTGCTCGATGGAGCCCGACTCGCGCAGGTCGGAGAGGATCGGTCGCTTGTCCTGGCGCTGCTCAACCGCTCGCGAGAGCTGGGAGAGCGCCATGATCGGCACGTCGAGGTCGCGGGCGAGCACCTTCAGCGAACGCGAGATCTGCGACACCTCCTGCACGCGGTTCTCGGCGTTCGTGCCCGAGGTCATCAGCTGGAGGTAGTCGATCACGATCAGCCCGAGGTTCGGCTCGCGCGACTTCAGGCGGCGCGCCTTCGAGCGGATCTCCATCAGCGTGATCGAACCGGTGTCGTCGACGTAGATCGGCGCCTTCGCGAGCTTCGAGCAGGCCGCGGTGAGGCGGGGCCAGTCGTCGGGAGCGAGGCTGCCGGAGCGGAGGCGCTGCGACTCGACCTTCGCCTCGGCGCACATCAGGCGCTGCGTCACCTCGGCCTTGCTCATCTCCAGCGTGAACAGGCCGACCGGGACGTTGTTGCGCACCGCGATGTTCGCCGCGACGTTCATCGCGAAGGCCGACTTGCCCATCGAGGGGCGCGCGGCGAGGAC
>CAIWTI010000282.1 GCA_903915545.1 uncultured Actinomycetes bacterium
AGCGTTTTCGCAAAACGGCGAAAGGCTTCAAGCGCGGCCAGTCTCACAAGCGTCACATCCTGACGAAGAAGCCGTCCAAGCGTAAACGCCAGTTGCGCTCCGGGAAGATGGTCCATGACTCGGACGTCAACCGGGTAGCCCAGCTGTTGCCGAACGCGTAATCGACGCCTAATCCCAGGAGAGTGAAATGGCACGAGTAAAACGGGGCGTCATTGCTGGACGCCGCCACAAGAAGATTCTCAATAAGGCGAAGGGCTACTACAACGCCCGTCGCAAGGTGTTCCGCACCGCCAAGCAGGCCGTCATCAAGGCCGGCCAGTACGCCTACGTCGGTCGCAAGATCAAGAAGCGTGACTACCGTGCGCTTTGGATCCAGCGCCTGAATGCGGCTGCCCGGGCCTACGGCCTGAGCTACAGCCGCCTGATCGCGGGCCTGAAGATCCTCGGCTACGAGATCGATCGCAAGGCGCTCGCGGATCTCGCGATGCACGAGCCGGAGGCCTTCGGCGTGATCGTCGAGCAGGTCAAGGCCGTGCTTCCCGATCCGTCGGCACCGGCCGTCGCGAAGTAGCGTGTGGACCTCGGGAGTCTCGTCGACTCAGGGCTCGCCGACGTTGCGGCTGCCGCCGACGCTGCCGCACTCGACCAGGTGCGAGTGCGGCTGCTCGGTAAGAAAGGCGCGATCACTGAGCAGTTGAAGGGCCTCGGTGCTCTCTCGCCGGCCGAACGGCCGGCGGCGGGAGCGCTGATCAACGAGGCGAAGGCGCGACTCACCGAGGCGATCGACGCACGTGCGGTGATCCTCGAGCGGGCCGCGGTCGAACGGGCGCTCGCGCTCGGCGCTCTCGATGTCACGCTGCCCGGCCGCGGGTCGCGGCCGGGGGCCTTGCATCCGGTGACGCGCACGCGTCTTAGGATCGAGGAAATCTTCCGGCGAGCGGGTTTTGCGATCGCCGAAGGCCCTGAGGTCGAGGACGACTTCCACAACTTCGAGGCGCTGAACATCCCCGCCAACCATCCGGCGCGGGCGATGCATGACACGTTCTATTTCGGTGATGGCCGCCTGCTGCGTACGCACACCTCACCCGTGCAGGTGCGCGCGATGCAGGCGCAAACGCCGCCCCTGCGTGTGATCAGTCCGGGGCGCGTGTATCGCTGCGACTCGGATCAGACGCATACGCCGATGTTTCATCAGGTGGAGGGGCTCGTTGTCGACGAGAACGTAAGCTTCGCCAACCTGAAGGCGATCCTGCGGCGCTTCGTCTCCGAGTTCTTCGAAAAGCCGCTCGAGATCCGCCTCAGGCCCTCGTATTTCCCGTTCACCGAGCCGTCCGCCGAGGTCGACTGCCAGTGCGCCTTCTGCGAGGGACGCGGCTGTCGCGTGTGCAAGCAGACCGGCTGGCTCGAGGTGCTCGGCTGCGGCGTCGTGCATCCGAATGTGCTTCGCAATTGCGGGCTCGACCCGGAGAAGCACACCGGTTACGCCTTCGGCATGGGCGTCGAGCGCTTCGCAATGCGGCGCTAAGACGTCAACGATCTGCGTCTTTAGTTCGAACACGACCTGCGCTTTCTCGCGCAGTTCGAGCGCGCCTGATTCCTTCCTGGGGGCACGATGAAGCTGGGACTGGAGTGGCTACGCGCG
>CAIWTI010000283.1 GCA_903915545.1 uncultured Actinomycetes bacterium
ACGAAGTGGCAACAGGCCTGGACAGCCCTGAAGGGCTGAAAGGTCGTGGTCGGAGAGCGCGCCGCCTGATGGGCGGCGCGCTCTACCGGCGACCTTGGCTCCGCGGCGTGGGACTCTTGACGCCGCCGGTCGCCGCGTTTACCGCGGTGTACATCGCCGCGCTCGCGGTGCTCTTCATCTCCGCTTTCTGGGGCGTCAACCCGTTCTCGGGCAAGCTGATCCACCACTTCTCGTTGGACAACTTTCGGACATTGTGGGACGGGCGCGTCTACCACGCGATTGCGCTACGGACAGCGGGCATCGCTGCGGCCGTCACGATCACCGACGCGATCGTTGCCTTTCCGATCGCGTACTTCATGGCCCGCGTTGCGAAGCCGCGAATGCGGTCGGTGCTCTTTGTGATGGTGCTGCTCCCACTCTGGTCGAGCTACCTGGTACGCGTCTACTCGTGGCGCCTGATCCTCGATAAGGAAGGCGCGCTGAACTGGACGCTGCACGGGCTTGGGCTTCCTTCGGCGAACATCGCCTACTCGAACACGGCGGTGTGGATCGTCTTCTCGTACGTCTGGCTGCCGTTCATGATCGTTCCGATCTACGCAGCGCTTGAACGGATTCCACACTCCTACCTTGAGGCCTCGCGCGACCTTGGCGCACGTGGAGCGCGGACGTTCCGGAGCATCGTGTTGCCGCTGACGCTTCCGGGTGTGGTCGCCGGCTCGATCTTCACGTTCTCGCTAACGCTCGGTGACTACATCACGCCCAAGCTCGTCGGCGGCCCCTCATCGGACTTCATCGGGAACGTCGTGTACGACAGCGTTGGTGTGTCGAACAACGTCCCATTCGCAGCGGCGTATGCGACCGTGCCACTGCTCATCATGGGTGTCTACCTCGTCCTGGCAAAACGCTCCGGCGCGTTCGAGGCGCTCTGATGGAACGCCGCGCAACACGGCTCACGCTCGGGATCTTCACCGGTCTCGTTATCGCCTTCTTGTGGATCCCGATCGTGTTGATCGTGCTCTACGCGTTCAACTCATCGAACGTGCAGAGCTGGCCGATCGCAGGGCTCTCGACGAAGTGGTTCATGCCTGCGATCCACGACCGCGACTTCCAGCAGGCGCTTTGGCTCTCGTTGAAGGCCGGGGCGCTCGCAACAGGCATCGCGATCGTGCTGGGGTCGATGGCTGCGTTTGGCGTGCACCGCTTCCGCTTCTTCGGACGCGAGTCGGTGTCGTTTCTCTTTGTGCTGCCAATCGCTCTGCCCGGAATCATCACCGGCATGGCGCTCAACTCATTCTTCGTGTTCTGGCACGTCAACTTCGGGCTCTGGACTGTCGTCGTCGGACACGCGACGTTCTGCGTCGTCACGGTCTACAACAACGTGCTTGCCCGGCTGCGACGCACCCCGACGTCGCTTGTCGAGGCGTCGATGGATCTTGGCGCCGACGGCTTGCAGACCTTCCGGTACGTGACGTTCCCCGCAATCTCAACGGCACTCATCTCGGGTGCGCTGCTCGCGTTCGCGCTCTCGTTCGACGAAGTGATCGTTACAACATTTACGGCGGGGGCTCAGAACACGCTCCCGCTTTGGATCTTCGGCAACATCCGCTTGGGGCAGACCCTGCCCGAGGTAAACGCGGTGGTCGTGCTCGTTCTTGCGGTCACCATCATTCCCGTCGTCCTGGCGCAGCGCCTCACTCGCGAGAGCGGCCTGCTGCGCACCGAGTAGGAGGTTGCGGCTGTGAGCAGTGCAGAAGGCAAGGTGTTCATCGGCGGGAAGTGGGTCGCCTCGGCGTCCGGCAAGACGATGGATGTGCTGAACCCGGCGACCGAAGAGGTGATCGCGTCGGTGCCCGAATGCACGGCGGAGGATGCCGACGCCGCAGTCGAGGCCGCCTCGCGGGCTCTTCCCGAATGGCTCGAGACAACGCCGGGCGAGCGCGCCGCTGCGCTGCTTGCGCTCGCCCAGGTGATGGAAGACAACGCCGAGGACCTTGCGCAAATTGAGTCGCGCAACGTCGGCAAGCCGATCTCCTACGCCCGTGACGAAATCCCCGTTTGCGTCGACAACCTCCGCTTCTTTGCGGGTGCTGCGCGCATCCTCGAAGGGAAGAGCGCGGGCGAGTACATGCGGGGCTACACGTCGATGATCCGCCGTGAGCCACTCGGAGTCGTCGCGGGCATCGCTCCGTGGAACTACCCGTTGATGATGGCCGTGTGGAAGTTCGGCCCCGCGCTCGCAGCTGGCAACACGCAGGTGCTGAAGCCGTCGGAGCAGACGCCGCTCTCGCTCCTGCGGTTCGCGGAACTCGCACAGGACGTGCTCCCCGCCGGTGTCTTCAACGTGATCACCGGGGACGGCGTGCCGGTCGGCGAGCGGCTGGTCTCGCATCCTGACGTTCGCCTCGTCTCGCTGACCGGTGATGTCTCGACGGGCAAGGCGATCGCCCACAACGCCGCCGACACTCTCAAGCGCGTTCACCTGGAGCTTGGCGGTAAGGCCCCGGTCGTCGTCTTCGACGATGCCGACCCGGTCGCGGTTGCCGAGGGGATCAAGATCGCCGGCTACTGGAACTCCGGTCAGGACTGCACCGCCGCGGCGCGTGTGATCGCGGGGCCAAAGATCTACGACCGTCTCCTCGAAGAGCTCGTCCCCGCGGTCTCGTCGTTGCACGTCGGTGATCCCGCCGAGGGCGACGCAATCGAGATGGGGCCGGTGATTACGAAGTCGCAGCAAGAGCGTATCTTCGGTTTCCTTGAACGCGCCAAGGGCGCAACGATCCTGACGGGTGGCGACGCGCCATCGGCACGGGGATTCTTCGTTTCGCCGACCATCGTCACCGATGTCGCGCAGACCGACGAGATCGTGCAGCGCGAAGTGTTCGGGCCGGTCGTGACGGTGCAGCGGTTTACTGACGATGCCGAGGCGATCCGTTGGGCAAACGACGTCAACTACGGCCTCTCGGCGAGCGTCTGGACGCGTGATGTTGGTCGCGCCCTCTCAGCCGCCCGTGCGTTGCAGTTCGGAACGGTGTGGATCAACGATCACATCCCGTTGATCTCCGAGATGCCGCACGGCGGGTTCAAGCAGTCCGGCTACGGCAAGGACATGTCGGCCTACTCGCTCGAGGATTACACCCAGATCAAGCACGTGATGGCGAAGCTGAGCTAGCGCGAGCCTGGGCGTGCGTGAATCCCCGCAACCGGGGCAGGGATGGCACCGATGCGCCCCTGCCCCGGTTGCGTGACGATTGGCGTATCGAGATGAGCACCAGG
>CAIWTI010000284.1 GCA_903915545.1 uncultured Actinomycetes bacterium
CGCCGTGAGCATCAGGATCGGCACCTGGGAGCGCATACGCACGGAACGGCACACATCAAACCCGTCCATCCCTGGGAGCCCAACATCGAGGACGATCATGCGAACCTGATGACGGTCGAGTTCGACCAGCGCATCTTCGCCTGATCGGACCCACACAACCTGGTACCCGTCTTTCACGAGGTACCCGCGGATCAGCTCACCGACCGACGGCTCGTCTTCGACGAGGAGGACTGTTCCCGCCACGTTTACTGCTCGATCAGGGCGTCTCAGCCCAGGTCTTTGAGGCGTAGTAGCCCCCCGCGAGCGCGAGGCAGAACGCCACGAATGTCTTGGCCATTGCCATCGCTACTGTACCCCCGCAGGACCGCGTCCCGGCTGGAGCCGCAGGAGAACCGCTGCTCCACCGTCTACGCGGATCGACGTTGCACCCATTCCCTTGTGAATCCCTGACGCTGCCATCGGCAGACCCTGCGAACGAATGATCGTCTTCGCATCGATCGGCAATGTGACGACACTTCCGTCGACTTCGCGAACGGTGACCGAATCGCCATTTGCCGAGAGCACCCGGCCGTGGTCGTAGATCACCGTGTGCGGCACCTTCTTGAGGATCAGGTTGATTTCAGCGTGCGACCACCCTTGCGGCAGCGTGTCACCAGCGACAGTAAGCGCCTGGAGACCGGCGAGCCGCTGAGCAGCACCTGGCTGCTGCGGCTGTGGAGCAGGCGGCTGCGGTGCCGGAGCTGTGCTCACCGGCGGCGGAGCATCGGCCCGCGGCGCCGCGTACGCGCTGGTTGCGAGGAGCGACGAAGCAGCCACTCCCGCAGCAAGCGTTGCAACAGCACGGCCGGAAGGAAGGAAATTCACGTCGTCAGGGTCGTCAATCGGTGTCAGTGGTGCGTGCGACGAACGTAAAGCGAACGTAAAACGCTCATTGGGCGCGGCGTGCCGTCGGTCGGTAAGACGGCTCGAACAGTCGAGTCGTGCAGCCATCTACGCATTCCCCCTATGCGATCGCTGCCCGCCCGGTCAGGGACCGCCTCTTTACTGGACTGAGCACCCCTCTCCAGGGTGTTCGCAAAGAAGCGTGGCGAAAAACCTGCCACGTGTCAACGCTCGATTTTGGAGGAATACACCGCCGCGGTGTGCCTCGCCCGCGCCCAGGCGAGACACCCGCGGCAGTCTTAGGCCACGTCGTGCACGAGATGAAGCGGGCGGTGAGGTACCGCCTGTTCCAATTCGCGCCGCAAACGCAGCAGCAATGTCGCAACCTCGGGGCGAGTAGAGACCTCGGTGCCTACTTCCATGAGCAAACATCCGGCGTTCTCCCAATAGGCGCATGCCTCGCGAGGGCAGGGAGTTCGTTGGTGTTCGGCGACGAGTTCAATTGAGCACAATCCGTCCGCAGTCATTGGGCGCATGATCGGGAGCGGACGGCCGACCGCCATCGGGCCGAACACTGAAATCGCGGTGCGGGAAGCTACGGACTGGTGTCCGGCGCCCGTGATTTTCGAGCGTCGCGATCTAACGGGCGCTTAGCGCCGGGCGCCGAGCACCGAAAGCGCGCGCAGCGGGATCCGGGCAAACCCCTGCTCGTCGCCGGGTGCACCGATCTCGCCGGTCAGCAGCCGTTCGACACTCGTCCAGAGCAGCCGGGTGCGGGCTACCCGCCAGGACGCACGCGGCCAGCGATCGAGCGCGACCTTCAATTTCCACGACGCCTTGTGGAGCGGGCCAAGTGCTGCATCAACAGCTGGCTCGTAGGCCGCAAGCGTCGACGTGCGACCGGCGAGGAGTTCGAGGATCGCGTCCGCGGCGCATTTTGACGAGACGAAGCACTCGTACATGCCATCGCCCGACGTCGGGTCGACGAGGCCCGCCGCATCTCCGACGAGCAGCGCCCGCTCGCCCGCGATCGTCGTACCCGGTCGGCGCAGAGGCAGCCGGTGTCCCCGGAGCGACTCAAGCTGCGACGCGTCGATGCCGTGCGCTTCACACAGTCGATCGAGGTATTCGCGCAGCTTCGGGCCTTCGTCAAGCCACGCGCCAACACCGACGTTCGCGTGGTCGCCCTTCGCGAAGACCCAGCCGTAGCCGCCTGGAATATCGGCGAGCTCGATGATCGCTCGGTGCTCATACCTGTCCCGCTCAAGCATCTTCCACGATGCGTTGCCCTCGTACGCGACGCCGTGCACGATCCCACCGCCAAGACCAAGCGCCTTCGCGCTGACGCCGTTGGCGCCATCGGCCCCGACGATCGCCGCAGCCTTCACACGGTCGCTGCCGTTTAAGAGGAGCGTATTGCCGTCCTCAAACGCCACGCGCGTTTCCTCGCGCACCTCGACGCCGCGCTCACGTGCCGCATCCAGGAGGAAGGCATCGAGCCGACGCCGCTGCGTCATCCACACGACGGGCTGCTTCGCGTGGCGCACGACGCTGTCGGAGTAACGGAACCGGAGCTCGACGATGTCCACCTTGTCTTCGACGACAGGAGACGGGTCAACGGGGCACTGGCGCACGGCGCGGAGCGTCATTCCACCGCCGCAAGGCTTGTCGCGCGGGAACCGCGCCTTGTCGACAACGAGCACGTTCGCGCCCGCCTCGGCGAGGCGAAGTGCGGTGGTCGAACCGGCCGGGCCGGCACCGACTACGACTGCGTCGTACTCCTTCACGACCCTGAGGCTACAATGCGGCGCCCCAGGGGGTGTGCCCGAGCGGCCAAAGGGAACGGGCTGTAAACCCGTCGGCTCAGCCTACAGAGGTTCGAATCCTCTCGCCCCCACTGGATCTCCTTGCTGTTCGGCCCGCGGAAGCCCCGCGGCCGGGCGGCTCGGAGAGCCGATCCGGCCTACACGCGAACTGATTCGAGACCGTCGGCAAGGTGACGGCGGAGCGCCTCGAGATCGCCGGTGGACTCAAGGTCGAACACGAGGCTGCGGTGGTGCTCGATCATGCGCGAACGCGTCCAGACGGGGCGGAGCTGCGCGACGAACAGGTTGAGCTCGGCGGCGAGGCGCAAGTAGGCTTCCTCGATGCGTGGACTCTGCGCCGCTCGCACAAGCGACTCGTGGAAGGCCGCGTGAGTGTCGGCGATCTCCGACCAGTCCGACGTTTTTGAGCGGCACGCGCGAACCAGAGCAGCAAGCGACGCGTGCACCGCAGGTGGCAACGTGCCTCCGTTCTTCTCGAGGGCGAGCCGACATGCCTCTACCTCAAGCGCCACCCGCAGCTCAAACAGTGGCGTAAGGTTGGCTTCGCCGAGCTGTGCCACGGTTGCGCCGCGGTCGGGAACGATGCGAATCAGACCCTCGTTTGCAACCTCTCGCAGTGCAGCACGGAGCGTGTGTCGGGACACCTGGTAGGCCTCAGACAACGTCGCTTCTCGCAGCGGTGTACCGGGAGCGAGGTCGCCGGAAAGAATGCGCGACCGAATCGTGTTCGCCAGCTCGTCGATCACTGACTGGCGTTTGAGCGGTGTCGCGTCGGAAAGGTTGCTCATGCGGCGGTAAGAACCCCCAAACCAGCAATCACGAGCATGACGCCCGCGATAGCCAGTGCCCCGAATGGTTCATGCAGGACGAAGACACCGAGTAGCGCTGCGGTCACGGGCTCGGCAAGCACGATCGTAGTGGTTTCAGATGCCGTCAATTGCCGGAGACCGCGAGCAAAGAGGAGGTAGGCGAACACGGTCGGAACAACGGCGAGATAGGCAGCGAGTTCGACGCCTCGCCCCGTGTGAAGCCACCGTGTGTCACCGAGGAGCAGCACCGGTAGGAGCATGATCGACCCGACACCAAAGGCCGCCCCCATCACCCTGGTGGGCGTTCCCCCCGAGCGAAGCATCCGCTTAGCGATCACCGTGTAGCTCGCATACGCGAGACCGCTCGCGAGCGCGAGACTGATCCCTGAGACTGACACCGTCCCGTGCCCTGTGCCGCCGAGGGTGAGTGCTGCCATCCCCGCAATCGCGAGCATCGTCGCCGCGAGCCATCGTCGTCCGGGCCAGCCGTCGCCGAACACTCCGTCGAGCAGACCCGCGGCGATCGGCCCCGAGCCGATCGCGATCACCGCACCCACAGCAACGCCAGCGCGATGGACCGCTTCGAAAAAGGTCAGCTGGTAGGTCGCGACGGCCGCTCCCGCGAGAACGACGAGCGAGGGTTCAAAGCGGCCCGCACTTCCTCGCACTGCCAGCGCGAGGAAGCCGAGAATGGCGCCGCCGAGGACAACTCGGGCTGCACCGACGGTCAGAGGAGACAGTCCTGCGGGACCGAGAGCTTGAGCCGTTCCGGTCGTTCCAAAAAGCACCGCCGCAACAAGGACGTACATCCGAGCCATTTCACAGATTGTTGCACAATGTCACATTGTGACTGTGCGTGATCTCGGGCGGCGGGCTACGTCGCTTGTAGAAAGCCCCACACGTTGAAGCGCGAGCGGCCGTTCTCGTAGTGCGCGAGCCACTGGCTCTCGACCTGCACCCGCGCCAAACCGGCGTCTTTCATCTGGCCGTCCAGCCAAGAGCGGTCGTAGTAGAGGTGGTCGAGTCCGGCGTACCGCTCGCGATAGGCCTCCTCGCCACCAACGGTGGCGATCCGTCGCGCCATCGCCTCAGCTTCGTGCGCCTTGTCGGGAACATCGATCACAGCGATCGCGCGCCGCGCCTTTCTCACCATGCGGTCGAGCACGCCGCGGGCATAGGCAGTCGATTCGAAGTACATGAAGACGCCAAATGCGACAACGACGTCAGCCTTCTCGGCGACATCGAAGTCGGCGGCGTCGGCGACTGCGAACGCTCCGTCGGGCATCACGTCCTGGGCATACCCGATGAGCGTCGACGATCGGTCGATGCCGCTGACGCGGATCCCGTGCTCTCTGAGTGCGTAGAGGAATGCGCCAGCTCCGCACCCAACCTCAAAGACGGAATCGCCTGGGACGAGTCCGAGCTCCTTCACCCAACGTGCCGTTGCCTCGCGCCACGCGTCCTCGCGCGCGTCGCCAAACCCTGTGTCGAGACCGTCCGCTGCGAGCAGCGCTGCGAGAACAGGCTTCTCAGCGTCAAGGGTTCGCCGCTCCCAGACTTCGTCCCACGTCGGCGTCATGCCGTTGCCGCCGCGAGTGCGTCAGTGAGCAGCGCAACGAACGCCGCATTCTCGGGGCCGGTGCGCACGCCAACGCGGAGCCAGCCGCCACCGCCAGCGAACTTCGACGACACGTCCTTCACGTCGACCGAATGCTCGGCAAGGAGCTTCCCGCGCACATGACGGGCGACGTCGCGGGTGCCCTCCAGCTGGACGAGCAGAAAGTCCCCTCCGCTCCCCTTCACACTCGCGATACCCGGAACCCGGGAGAGCAGCGCGCGGAGCGCTTCTCGCTCCACGATCGTCTGCTCAACCGAGACCTCAAGTTCCGGACGGAACTTGGGAATCAGCTCGAGGAAGTACTCGGCGGGGGCGCTGAGATTCCAGATCGGGAGTCGATCACCAACGAAGGCGACGAACGCTGGATCGCACGCGTAGAGGTAGCCAAGCCGAAGACCCGGGACGCCTAGCGTCTTGCTCATGCTCACGAGCACGATGACGTTCGCAAGCGGCTCAAACTCGAGCTGCGATGCGAGCGAGAACTCGCCCGAGAAGTCGATGAAGCTCTCGTCGACAAGAAAGGTCGTCTCGGGATGCGCAGTCGCGAGGTCGTGGATCGAAGCGGTCGGCACCACCGTCCCAGTCGGGTTGTTGGGATTGACGATCACGACGCACGCGCCGGGAACCGCAGCCTTCGCCAGGTCGGTGAGGATCGCATCGAGATCGCCGCCATCCTCATAGGTCGTCGCGTGCGGGAACATCCGCGGGTACTCGCCGAACGTCGGGTTCGGGATGGCGACCGGTCGGCCGCCAAGTAGCTCGCGCAAGATCGGGAACGCCTGCGTTGCTCCGTGGAGAGCCTGCAGACGATCGGCGCTCAAGCCCATCGCGAGACCGAGCTTCTCGTTCAGCACGACCTGCGTCGATCCGTAGCGCTTGAGGAGATCGGGGAGGGCATGTCGCATCGCCGCGATCATTCCCGGCGGCGGGAAGTGGACGTTGCGCATGAACGAGAAGTCTTGGACATCGAGAGCCCAGTCGCCGCCTTGGGAACGGTCGAGGATCTCCGCTCGCCGCTCTGGCTCAAACCGGAACCGCGCGACCGCAAGATCATTCGGATCGTCGACCTCGATCCACGAGGCCCCTTCGACAATCTCCGCGCCAATGCGATGAGCCGGGATGTTCGCGAGCATTCCGAGCACGAGCTCGTAATAGCTCGACGAGTCGATCTGGTTCGCGTAGACGTGGAGCAGCGGGCGCAGCGTCTCGTCGAGGAACGCGCGACTGAAGCGGTAGATGTTGAGCGTCTTGAACTTGTCAAGGTAGTTGAAGTTCTCGTCCTGGAGATGCGGCGGGTAGACCTGTGTGACGAATCCGCCGACGACCGAAACGACGGTGCCGTCCATGCCCGCGCCGTAGTGATCGACAAGCGCGACGTTGCCTTGGCGCTCGGCCAGTCGGCGCAGAAGCTTCGTCTCAAACAGGAGATCGCACTCAATCAGCAACGCGTCCTCGGTCAGCCGCATCTGGTCAAGCGCGAGCGAAAGCGAGACGATGTTGTTCGTCTCGGCGTAGGCGGCGTTTTCGATGAATTGAAAGGTCAGCGCCGGATACTTCTCGAGGAGGTACGAGGTGACGTCTTCGGCCCGGTAGCCCGTCACGACCGTTACGTCAGACACGCCCAGCTCCACGAGTGAGTCGACGATGCGGGCAAGGATGGTCGTACCGCCCACGGGCAGTAGCGCTTTGTGACATTCGTCGGTCAGTGGCCGCATTCGCCGGCCGTAGCCCGCCGCAAGGACGATGGCCTGCATGGTCGGAGACCCTACTTATCCGCGGTGAGCGCCGTCAGGAGTTCGCGAAGAGATCGAGCAGCACGTGCTGGTTCGGTGAGGTTGACTCGCACGCTCGATGCGGCGGCGAGCCACGCGACCGTGTCGCCAGCTTCCCGCTCGGAGACGGCGCGTCGGCCCGCAACCCGCGTCTGCAGGAGAGCCCGCAGCGCATCTCCCGTTGGCACCCCGACCGGTCCCCCTTCAGCCCCGCCGATAGCCACGATGAGGGCAGGGAGTGGCGCCGAAGCGTAGGCCGCCTCCTCAAGCACGCGGTAGTCGACGAGATATCCCTCCTCGTCGACGACGGGTGCGTCTGCACGCCCCCATGACGGAGTCAGGCCGTCGATCCACTGGTAGGTCGGGCGCTCAGCGAACCCAACCGCCGTTGGCATCACGACACCTCTCTCGCCGAGCACAACCAGGTCGTCGGCCAGCACGTTCCCACCTTGCTCGAGCCATTCCTCCACGAGTGCCGCCCGTTCCGACACGCGTCCAACGACAACGATGCACCCGCTCCCGCCGGGCAACGCAAGCGCCGTTGCCTGCCACGCGGGGGCATCGACAACGCGCGACCAGGAGGCAACCACGGCCGACCGCACACGGGCCGGGAGTCCATACGGTGATGGACAGCGACGCGCGCCGATCTCGGACCCGCGAAGGATGTACCCCTCACCTCGTGCCTCGACGTGCACCGTCGCAATCACCTCGCCTGACGCGCCGTCAGCAAGACCGGCGAGAGCCCGATCCGCCCACTCCGCCTCGGCCGCGCCCGGATAGATGACGCGGATGGCGGCTCCGCCCAAGCGATAATGGCGTTCGCGTCCCGACCCGCTTCCGGGCTGGAAGGAGACGGAGCGAGCGGGCCTTCCCATGTCGGGAAGCGCCGGTCGGGCGTCGCGCGTCACGACCCCTGCCTCGACCCACGCCGCGAGCAGATCCTCGATTGCAGCCTCGGCAATTGCCGACTCCACACCGGTGGCGGCCGCGAGCTCGCCCGTCACGACGGGAAGCTCAACGCCTTCGTTGAGCGCGGCCCAAACGTACGCGCCGCTCCCGCTCACGACAAGCAGATCGCCGCGGTGAGCTGTGTGCAGCACAAGGTCATCCCCGAGAAGCCACGAGCGAACATCGGGGCTTGGCGACACTGCTGAACCAGGCGTACCGCGAAGCGCCCGATCGGCGACACGCGGCCACGACAGCCCCGATTCGTCGGCGCCAGGAACCGCCCGCACGAGCCGTGCGTGCTGCGCTGGAGGAGTCGCCATCGACGCAATTTCGGCCGCCGCGGCGTCTATCTCGTCCGCGAGCGACGCAGGCACCTGCCAGCGCGAGAGTGGCGTTGCCTCAAGCTCGAGAAAGCGCGGGGCTGCCGTGCCATCGAGCAACGCTGTCACCCCAACGACCTGATACGGGCCTGCCTCGCCTCGCACACGCTGACGCACGAGCAGCAACTCTCGTAGACCCTCGATCCCATCGGCAAGCAGCTCTGCAAGCTGGCGAGCAACACGTTCGGGAATCACCGAGTCCTCACGACCGAGTCCTGCGAGCGCATATCGCGGAGGAGATGCGGTTGCCGCTTCTTCCCCGTCCGCAAGGAAGCCGAACGGCCCCGGCAAGGCATAGAGCACGAGCGGGTCGAGCGCCACGACGACACCAAGCAGACGGGCTCGCACAGCGCGCCCGCCGATCGCGAGCTCGGGCAGGTACTCCTGGGCGACCCAGCCACCGTGCTGAGGTGTCACATCGTCGAGTGAGAGCTCCGTCTCGGGGGCACCACGGGTTGTCGTCGCTGGGCGCAGCACGAACCGGCGGGTCGGCTCCTGCTCGCGCAGCGACTCAAACTGCTCGTCGAACTCTGGGACAATCCACGTGTCGAGCAGCAGCTCGTCGGGAGGCGAACCGCGCAAGAGCCGCGCCCGCCGGATCGCAGCACGGGCGAGATCGCGACGGCGGATCACCCCGAGCCCAGGGATACGCGGAGGCAGTGGTTCTGCTGTCATGGCCATACACGATGTCGAACGACGAGACCTTCGATTCCGCGTACCGCGACCAGCTGTTCGATGTGCTGTGTCGCACAAGCGCAACACTCGACCAGCACGGCGTCTGGCACTGCTTGATCTTCGGCACACTGCTTGGCGCCGTCCGCGATGGGGATCTGATCCCCTGGGATCACGACGTCGACCTGCTGATCCGCGTCGACGACCGCGCGCACGCGATCGCCGCCGACATCGGCAACGGCATCACGTTTTGGCATGGCACGTCGCCTGGCCATCGATTGGCATTGAACCCCGGTGGGGTTGCGCTGTTTGACTGCGGCTTCCTTGGTTTGATGGACGACGGAGTGGCGCGAGGCGAGGTGTACTGCCCAACACTCTTTAACGACGGCGTACTGCGGCTGTACGACCTCGATACCGAGGTTGCGTATTGGCCCCAGTCGTCGTTCTGCGCATGGTTCGTGGAAGAGCGCACGACCATTCCCGTGCGTGGTGTACCGCTCCCCATCCCAACCCGAGCGGAAGAGCTGCTCTCGTGGCACTACGGGCCGGACTGGCGCACGCCGTACCGTTCTGTTCGCGATGGCGGAGACGCTCGCGACGGTCGCACGGGCCATGGCGACGTAGCGGCCCCAAGCCTTGCCGATCAGATCGCGTGGTGCGAACAGCAAGGTTGGGACCGCTCCGTCTACCAAAACGCCGGACTGCCGACATGGCCGCGTCGCGTCAAAGGCGCTGGACCCGCCGATGACCTCACTCGTACGCGACGCACGAGCCGGTCGGCGTGGTGGCACACCTTGGACGAACTTGTCCGCCACTACTAGCCGCCCGTAGACGGCTGCGTTTCAAACTCAGTCGTCGTCGTGCTCGTCGTCGTCGTGCCGGTGCGAGGAACCAGTCGACGATGACGTGCTCGAGGACGTCTTCGTGCTCGAACCTGCCGAGGACGCGGTGCTCGACGTCGACGATGACGTGCTCGTGACGGTCGACGATGACGTGCTCGTGACGGTTGACGAGGTCGTGCTCGTTGCGCCGGAACCCGTCGATGTTGAGGCTGCGCTCGAGGTCGACCCGCTCGACTTGCCCTTCTTCTTGTCGTCGTCGCGCTCGCCCGCGGATGCCAGGCCGGTGAAGATGGATCCGGCGAACGTGGCACCAACAACGCCGACGCCAAGCCGCTTGAGCAGCGCGCCGCGACCCATTGTCGTCTCGCCAAGCGTGTCGTTTGTCTCTTCTTCGTAAGCCATGACGGCCCCTCCCCAGGTTGTCTTGGCGGCAATGCCGCACGTGTTTCAGACGCAGTCTGCTACTTGGTCCCGCGGTTGTTGGCGAAGGGGGCTACGCCGAGGTGATCTTCGGCGCTTCGGTGATGCCGCGCCGTTCAAGGTCGGCGGCAATCTCTTCCCGCAACCGAAATTTCTGGATCTTCGTTCCTGACATCGGCCACTGGGTCACAAACCGCACGTACCGGGGAACCTTGAACGTCGCGATATCGCCCCGACAGAAGTCGATCAGCTCTTCCTCGGTCGCTTCGGCATGCGCCCGGAGTTGCACGAATGCCGCGGGAACCTCGATGTAGCGCGCATCGGGTGCCCCTACGACTTGGACGATCTCGACCGCAGGATGCCCCATCAGGAAGCTCTCGATCTCGGCAGCGGCGACGTTCTCGCCACCAACTTTGAGCATGTCCTTGAGGCGACCGACGAAGGTGACGCTGCCGTCTGGATCGATCCGACCCAGATCGCCCGAGTGGTACCAGCCGTCGACGTCGATCCGTTCAGCCGTTGTCTCAGGATCGTCGTGGTAGCGCACGAACCGGCAATGACCACGCATCAGAATCTCGCCTCTCGCGCCGAGCTCAGCATCCGCACCTGTCTCGGGATCGACGATGCGCACCTCAGCGCCCGTCAGCGGCTTGCCTCCGGTCGTCGTGCGCGATTCCAGTGTGTCTCGTGCCCGACCGATCGAGACGAACCCACCAAACTCGGTGCCGCCGAGCGCCGAGACCTGTGTCGCCGTCGGGAATTTCTCTTGCATTCGTACGAGCGAGCCGGGACTTCCAACGTTAATGACGAGCCGCATCGCGCTCACGTCAGCCTCCGCGAAACGCGGATGGTTGAGCACGCCAAGCCAGAGCGTCTCAAACGCGGGGAACGCAACCGTGCACCGTTCGCGCTCGATCACCTCAAGCGCGACGCCGGGCTCGAAACGTCGCCCGACATGGCAAAACGCGCACGGTGCCGCGAGCGATGCGGCAAGTGTCACGATCGCGCTGACGTGAAACAGCGGTAGCGGAGTGAAGTAGCGGTCGTCACTCGTCAGCTCAAGGGCCTCGGCCAACCCGAACGCCTGCGCGACGAACCCCCACTGGCTGTAGACGCAGCCCTTCGGGTCGGCAGTCGTGCCCGACGTGTAGAGGATCAGCGCGTCGTCGCCCGGCGAGACCGCCATTTGTCGCGCGGCGACGTCGTCATGAGAGACGTCGGCGGCACGCGCGACGAAGTCTTCGTCGTCGATACCGACGATCACCCGACACGACGCGGGGATATCGGCGCCACCCACGAGATCGAGAAACGCCGCATCGACGACAAACACCTGCATCCCTGAATGCCCAAGGAGACGAGTGAGTTCGCGCGCTTTGTAGCGTGCGTTCACCGGAACCGGGACAACGCCGATGCGCGCCGCAGCGAGCATGAGAGCCAACGAATCGATTCCGTCGCGATACAGAATCCCGAGTCGATCGCCGTTGCGAAGACCTGCAGCAACGAGCCGCGCAGCAAGGTCGAGCGTACGGGCCTGCAACTCCTGAAAGCTCAGCCGCTCTTCGGGAAAAACGATCGCATCACCCGTCCCGCGCGCTGCGGCGCGGTCGAGCAGTCCGCCAACTGTTACAACGCCGTCGGTCTCCACGCCCGGACTCTAGCCACGGCCCGCGAGGAACCTCCGATGGGGTCTGGTAGAACGACTTCGTCGTGGGAAACTCAAAGCTGATCAGTCGAGTCGACGCGCTGGCGCTTGTTCCCGACGGCGCGCGTTTGGCGGTGGGAGGTGCGCTCCTTCGGCGCAAACCCGTCGCGTTCCTGGCCGCCCTCGCCAAAGCAGGGCGGCGTGATCTGACGCTCTACTCGTTCCTCGCCTCGCTCGACGTCGAGCTGCTCGTCGCGCTCGGCGCCGTGTCGTCCGTCCATTCGGGATACGTGGGCTTCGAACAGCTCGGGTTCGCACCCGCGTTTCGTACCGCGGCCGACTCCGGCGCAATCGAAGCGTTCGAGTACAGCGAGATCCTGTTCACAACCGGTCTACGTGCATCCGTCGCCGGCATCCCCTTCCTGCCGACTCGCGGCGCGGGCGGCTCCGATCTGATCGCAGAGCTCGGGCTGCGGACTGTCACCTGCCCGTACACCGGCGAGGCGCTGACCGCCGTTCCAGCGCTGCGCCCCGATGTCTGTGTCCTCCACGCCGAAGCCGCGACCGAAAGCGGCACAATCGCCGCACCGTCGACGCGGGACTTCCTCTTCGACGCCGACGCGCTGCTCGCGCGAGCGTCTGACCGCGTGATCGTCACCGTTGAACGGATCGCGAGCGACGAGGAGGTGCGCGAGTCCGGTGCGCTGCTCTACGCGTTCGAGGTCGATGCCGTCGTCCTCGAACCACGAGGGGCGCACCCCGGTGCGATTCCCGGCGTCCACGGCCCGGATCTCGAGATTCTCCGGCGGTACCTCGCTGCCGCACCAAGCAGCGCTCGCAACGCGGCGCTCGCCCTGATCGAGGAATCCCGTTGACCGAAATCCGGCTCGACGACCGGATCGTGTGGGCGCTTGCACGGACGTGTCGGCCAGGCGACGTCCTGATCGTGGGGGTCGCAACGCCGATTGCCGCGGCCGCAGCGCAACTCGCCCGGGAGGTGCTTGTCCCCGACCTGATGATCATCGAGGCGGGGGCGGTAGATCCCGATCGCCACGACATCGCCCAGGCGTTTGTTTCTCCGGAGCAGGTCGCGAAGAACTCCGCAGGCGTGATGACACAGAACGAGATGCTCGAGACGCTCCAACGCCATCGCGTCACACGGCAGTTTGTGAGTCCGGCGCAGGTCGACGGGGCGGGCCGACTCAACACGAGTCGCGTCCGCGACACGAACGGCAACCTCACGCGTCTCCCCGGTGGACTCGCAACCGCCGACGTCGCGGCGCTTGTCGGAAACCTCGTTGCCTACCGCGCCGACCACTCGCCACGGTTCCTTCCGGCCTCGGTCGACTTCGTCACCGGAGGAGCGGGCCACGTTGCTGGCATCGTCACGTCGAAGGCGGTGCTCGCCCACGACGGGGTGCAGTTCCGCGTTGCGTCGATCCATCCCGGTGTTGACGCTGCCGAAGTGGCGATCGGCTGCAGCTTCCCGCTTGCGGTTACGGGGAGCGAGCCGTTTACCGAGGAGCCGCCCGCTGAGGCGATCGAGCTGCTCCGCACCGTGATCGACCCGCACGGCATCTGCCGACTCGAAACGCGAGCCGGTCGCGACGACGCGCTCGCTGCGCTCGCGACAATCACCGTGCTCGCCCGCTAGCGTCTGATCGGCCCCCACCAAGGAGAACTCGCCGTGAACCGCGCCCTTCGCCCCCGTTTCGTCCTTCCTGCTCTCGCCGCTCTCGCTGTCGCCCTCCTTGCGAGCTCAGCGTTCAGCGCCAACCAGTACGCCACGACACCCGCGTCGGCTGGAGCGATCAACCCGAAGGCGATCCCCCTTGGCGATGGCTACGTTGCAACGACACCAAAGGTCGGCTACATCGATTCCTGCACAACAAGCTTTGGCGGGCAGGGCGGGGCACAGGCAGTTGGGCCCTGGATCAACACGACGGCAAAGACCTGGGATAACACCACGAAGATCGCGGTGAACGGCGCCGTCTCGTGGCCGACAGCTTCCTACACCAACAAGGTCGTCGGTACGAAGCGGGTGATCACGTTCAACGACCTCCCGATCAACCACACGACGGGAACGTTCCCGGTGGGCTCGAGCGACCCGGCTGCGAACTATGACCGCAACCCGAACTCGATTGCCGCTCACTCGACGTCGTGGACGGTGCCGGGCGTCCCCGCCGCACGCGCTACGCCAGCCTGCCTACCGATGGGCGCGATCGGCGTCCTGACCGACGGTGTGTACCTCTTCAACGGACTTGACGGTGAGGGACGCGACGCCGCCGCGCATGAGGTGCTCGACGCCTGCGCCGGACACCCCGACGTCTCCTCGAGCTACCACCACCACGACATCCCCCCGTGCCTGTTGGCGAAGGCTGCAAACGGAACCTCGACGCTTGTTGGCTACGCCCTCGACGGCTACGGGATCTACGTCACCAAGGACGCGGCGGGGAATCTGCCGACGAACTCCGCCCTCGACGCGTGCCACGGAACGACGAGCACCGTTACGTGGAACGGGAAGCAGACGCGGATCTTCCACTACGTCGCAACGCTTGAGTACCCCTACGACCTCGGTTGCTACCACGGCACAGCGATCACCGCCAAGGCTGGGCAGGGTGGCGGCGCGGGCGGAGGCCCTTCGACTCCCTAAGGGAGCGTCACGCGGCGGCGGCGACGCCCAGGGCGTCGAACACGATCGCGAGTAGCTCGTCCTTGGCGTACGGCTTCGGCAGGAACGAGTACCCCGCCTCGATCAATGGCAAGTGGACGATCGGCGCTGAGGCATACCCCGAGGTCACGACGACTTTGACGTCTGGCCGAAGGAGCTTCGCGTGGTTTGCGAGATCGAAGCCGCTGCCGTCGGGCATCACGAGATCCGTGATCACGACATCAACGGAATGAGTTGGGTTGCCAAGCACCGCGCTGGCCTCTGCACAGGAACCCACGACTGTCGTTCGGAACCCCGCTGCGCGCAAGAACGCGTCGGTGACTTCGCGCAGGACCTCGTAGTCCTCGGCGAGCAAGATATGGAGTCGGTCGAACAAGACAGGTCG
Organism: uncultured Actinomycetes bacterium; assembly: GCA_903915545.1. Classification (GTDB taxonomy): domain Bacteria; phylum Actinomycetota; class Thermoleophilia; order Gaiellales; family Gaiellaceae; genus PALSA-600. Next base: position 14,868 of record CAIWTI010000284.1, read on the forward strand.
AACCTTAGGTCGCCTCGGCGGGGGCGAGGAATGGTCTCGGATGGAATCTGGTTGGAGCATTCGCTTCGATCTCGAGTCGAAATGGTGACAACCAGCCGTGTTGGATAGCGGGCGGCGTGCTCCTGCGCCACACTGGCGTCGTGGCAAACGTCCTCTTTGTGTGCGTTGCGAACTCTGGTCGGTCCGTGATGGCGGAGCGGCTCTTCCTCCGCGAGGCGGGAGAACGACACGCCGCTCGCTCGGCTGGGAGTAACCCTGGCTCGGCGCCGCACCCGGTGGTGCTGGAGGCACTCGCGGAGCGTGACATTGACGCCTCCGATCACACACCGCAGCTCTTGACAGACGATCTCGTGAGCTGGGCAGATGTGATCGTCGCGACCTGCGATGACGCGTGCCCTGTTGTACCCGGGAAGCGCTACATCAACTGGCAGCTCGAAGATCCGAAACACTTGGCGCTGCCGGAAGTGCGTGTGATCCGCGACGACATCGCGGATCGGTGCGTCGCGCTTGCCGTCGAGCTCGACAGCTGATCCGGCTACCGTAGGCTTCCCGCCTACGCGACCAATTCCGGCGACCATTTACCGTTCGTTCCCCGATACTTCGCCTCGGTATCGACGGCGTCACCGAGAAGGTTCAGGACAGCAGGGTCACGCGACGGCGGCCACTTATCTAGTCCTTCGTCTTTGATGACTTTGAGGTATTCCTGCGGCACCGGCGGTCCGGCCCCGACGCTAACCGTGTCCGGCACTACACCAGCAACCGCGGCCTTGGTCACATCGACTGTTTCACCTTCGATAGCGGAAACCCCACCACCCGTATCGATAGCCGCGCCGCCACCAGCATCAGCGGTCTCCTCGGTATAGCTGATCGAGCATCGACAGTTCGCGACTTCTTCAACCGGCCCTTTCTGATCGCCAGGATAGTCCATCGCGAAACCACCAACATCAAACGGGTCGTGAAGCCCAACGCTCTGACCGTCAAGCCCGTCGTAGTCGGCGTGACGCGGATGGACCGCGCCAGGTGCTGTCATCCAGACTTTCTTGTAGGTCGTACCGGTACTAGCCGCCACCTGTTTCACCGCAGCGATAGATCCACCGTTTGCCGCACCAACCAGTTCGGTACGCGCAATCAGGCGGGCGCGAGACGTCGACGCTTCCTTCATACCAACCTTGATCGCCTTCGCCGTGTCCGGGATCGAGAATCCGTTGTTGTATGACGCCGAAATAATTCGCTGAACGTTCGCACGTGTTGTTTCCGCGATACTGGTGATGTGCTGCCCGGATGTTGAAAGCACCTGGGCTGTGAACGGATTCGCGGTATCGAACGACAGTCCGGCAGGAATCAACGTCGCGTTCATGACGGTCTTCAGGAACTGTTGCCGGATGAACGCAGTTTGCGAGGTCGCCTAGCTGGACCGTCCGTACACCGGCACGTTCGCGGGCCGCCGGATTGTCGGGGATACCGGCGGTCAGCAGAATCTCATGAAGCGACTCGACATGACCGTGCAGATCCGGGATGACCAGTGTGCGAATCAAGCGTCGTTCTCTTTCGGCTTCTTCTTGTCGGTCGTCCAGCCGAGTTCTTCGTCGACTAGATCCGAAAGCGTGGTGCCGTCCGAGTAGACGATGTCTGGAAGATCCAGGAAGCTGTCGTCGCTGTCGATGTCGACGAATGTTGGGTTGTCGTCTGCCATTACGTTGCCACCTCCTTTGTCATCTTAGCGGCCTCGACAACCTCCGCC
>CAIWTI010000285.1 GCA_903915545.1 uncultured Actinomycetes bacterium
GACGTGCTCGTCTCGACAACGATCATCGAATCGGGTCTCGATATCCCTCAGGCGAACACGCTGATCGTCGAGCGGGCCGACACGTTTGGCCTGTCGCAGCTCTACCAAATCCGCGGGCGCGTTGGCCGTCGCGATGTGGCCGCACACGCCTACCTCTTCTATCCCGACGCGCGCGACCTTTCGGGCGAGGCGCGGGCGCGGCTGGCGACACTCGCCGACCACACCGAGCTTGGCTCGGGCTTCGCGATCGCGATGCGCGACCTTGAGATTCGGGGTGCTGGTGATCTCCTCGGAGCCGAGCAGTCGGGCCATGTCGCGGCGCTCGGCTTCGAGCTGTACGTCGAGATGCTCCATGAGGTTGTCGCCGAGCTCTCGGGTGAGCGCCGCCTTGCCGCGCGTCCCGTTCGGGTTGACGCACGCGTCGACGCATATGTGCCCGCCGCCTACATCGGGTCGGAAGCGCTCAAGATCGACCTCCACCGCCGCCTTGCGCTCGTCGAAGACGACGACGAGCTCCACGAGCTGAAGATCGCGACCGAAGATCGTTACGGATCGCTCCCCGAACCTGTCGCAAACCTCTTTGCAATCCAGGAGCTCAAGTTGAAGCTCGCGAATCTCGGCGCCGACTACCTCGTTTTCGCGAACGGTCGTGTCGCGGTGGGGCCGGTCGTGCTCGGGTCGAGCGAGCTGCGTGAGCTGCGCGACCGGGTTGAAACGGCGATCTACACCTCGGCAAAGCGCGAAGTGACCTTGCGTGAAGACGGGATCGCGGCTGCCGTCCGACTGGTCGATGCTATGATCACAGCGCGCCAGGCAGCCTGATCCGTCCTGGAATTGCGCAGTCTCCCTATGCGGACCCGCCTCCTCACAGCTTCTTCAATCGCCGTAGCGGCCGTTCTTGCTGCGACATTGCTTGCTGGCTGCGGCGGCTCGAAGGTCGCGAAGCTGACGTCAGATGACGTCGCTGTCGCTGGGCCGGCGCACATCACAAAGGCGTCGTACAACGAGCTGATCAACGAGTCGAAGGCGTACTACGTCAGCCAGAAGCGGGTCTTCCCGAAGGCTGGCTCAACCGAATTCCAGACGATCAAGAATCAGGCGATCTCGCAGCTCGTCCAGGCGGCCGAGCGCGAAAACGAGGCGACCGGCATGGGCGTCAAGGTCACCGATCAGCAGGTTTCCGACCGTCTCGCACAGATCAAGAAGCAGTATTTCGGTGGCAGCGAGAAGCAGTACAAGGCGCAGATCACGGCGCAGGGTCTGACTGACGCTCAGGTGCGCGTCGACGTGCGCCAGCAGCTGATCTCCGAAGGCGTCTTCAACAAGATCACCAAGGACGTCACCGTTTCTGACAGCGATGTCACGGCGTACTACACCGCCCATCCCGAGCAGTACAAGGCGACTCCGTCGCGCAAGGTGCGGTACATCCTGGTCGGCAAGAATCAGGCTTCGCTCGCCGCGTCACTCCTGTCGCAGCTGAAGAGCGGGAGCGACACCACCTGGTGCACGCTCGCCAAGAAGTATTCGAAGGATCCGAGCTCGAGCGGAACGTGCGGCAAGGCGTCCTTCACCAAGGGGCAGACCGTGGCGAAGTTCGACGCGCTGCTCTTCTCGCTGAAGACGGGCGAGACGTCATCGGTCAACACGCCGGAGTACGGCTGGTTCGTGATCGAGCCGACTGCCGATGCGACGAGCGGCACCTCGACGCCCGAGAAGCAAGTTGCAGACACAATCAAGCAGCAGTTGGTTCAGGAGAAGAAGAACCAGGTCATGACTGACTGGGTCAACAAGATCTCCAAGAGCTACTGCACCGGCAGCAAGGTCAAGTACCAGATCGGCTACACGCCGAGCCCTGACCCTTGCACCACGATCACTGCGTCCACGCAGACGACCTAAAGGGACGGAGTGTTTGACCGGCGCGTTTTGCCGGGTTGGGCGCCGCGACGACGGAGCGAACGCATGCGCGAAAACGGAGTGACAACCTGGTGACGGCGACGCGGGAAGAGCTTGCGGCCGCGCTTGTTGACCTCCAAGAGTTGACCGAGCGCCTTCGGCGTGACTGTCCTTGGGATCGCGAACAGACGACGCGCACGATCGTCCCGCACACACTGGAGGAGGCATACGAAGTTGCCGATGCAGCGATCAATGGCGACGACGCAAAACTCCTTGACGAGATCGGTGATCTGCTCTTCCAGTCGTATTTCCTCGCGCTGCTCCTGTCGGAGCGCGGTGCCGGAGATCTTGCCGCGGCGGCACGCGGTATCCATGCGAAGCTCGTTGCGCGCCATCCGCATGTGTTCGGCGACGTCGAGGCTGACACTCCTGGGCGCGTGCGCGAGAACTGGGAGCGGCTGAAGGTCGAGCAGGAGGCACGGTCGGGCGTGTTCCACGATGTTCCCGAGTCGTTGCCTGCGTTGCTGCTTGCCCGCAAGATTCAGCGGCGTGCCGCGAGCGCCGGCTTCGACTATCCGACCGTGGCTGATGCGCTCGGCGATTTGGCGGAGGAGCTCGACGAGCTGAAGGCGGAGCTCACGGGCGAGCCGATTCCCGAAGCGGAGCCCGACCGGCGCGTTGCCGAGGAGCTTGGCGACGTGCTCTTTTCGGTCGTCAACACGGCGCGGAAGCTCAATGTCGATCCTGAGTTGGAGCTGCGCGCAGCTGCAGGGCGGTTCCGGGATCGAGTCGAGGGTGCGGTTGAACTTGCAGCCTCTGACGGAAAAGATTGGACGTCGCTTGGCCTTGCCGAGCAGGACTCGTATTTCGATCGAGCGAAAGGAACTGTATGAGCGCCATTTCGGAGGTGCGCGGGCGGCAGATTGTCGACTCGCGCGGCAATCCGACCGTTGAGGTCGATGTTCGTCTTACCTCGGGTGCCGTTGGGCGCGCCGCGGTCCCGTCGGGCGCATCGACTGGCGCTCACGAGGCTGTAGAGCTGCGCGACGGTGGGCCGGCCTGGAGTGGCAAGGGTGTCACCACGGCGGTCGCGAATGTCAATGGCGAGATCTCTGCTGCGATCAAGGGGCGCGATGCTGCCGATCAGGAAGGGCTCGATCACGCGCTCCGCGATCTCGACGGCACCCCGAACAAGGGTCGCCTTGGCGCGAACGCCATTCTCGGTGTGTCGCTTGCTGCCGCGAAGGCTGCTGCGGCCGAGGCTCAGCTGCCGCTCTACCGCTACCTCGGTGGCGACGCAGCCGTGACGCTGCCCGTTCCGATGATGAACGTGATCAACGGTGGCGCGCATGCAGACAACTCAATCGACCTCCAGGAATTCATGGTTGTTCCCGCCGGTGCGGCGACGTTTGCTGAGGCGCTGCAGATCGGGTCGGAGGTCTACCACGCGCTGAAGAAGGTGCTGCACGACCGTGGGCTTGCGACCGGGGTCGGTGACGAGGGCGGCTTTGCGCCGGATCTTCCCTCGAGCGAGGCGGCGATTGAAGCGATTCTTGAGGCAGCGGAGCGCGCCGGGCATCGCGAGAAGATCGCGATCGCACTCGATCCTGCGACGACGGAAGTCTTTGCAGACGGCACCTATCGCTTTGAGGGCCGCGCGTTCGGCTCGACCGAAATGCCGGCGTTCTGGGGCAGCTTGATCGATAAGTATCCGATCGTTTCGATCGAAGACGGCATGGCCGAAGACGACTGGGATGGTTGGGCTGCGCTCACGCGGGAGGAGGGTGGACGGGTGCAACTTGTCGGCGACGATCTCTTTGTGACAAATCCTGAGCGACTCGCGCGGGGAATTGAGGCAGACGTGGCGAACTCCATCCTTGTGAAGGTCAATCAGATTGGAACGCTCTCCGAAACGCTCGCGGCCGTTGGCCTTGCGCAGCGCTCGGGCTACACCGCGGTAATGAGCCATCGGTCGGGCGAAACAGAGGACGCGACGATCGCCGATCTCGCGGTCGCGACGTCGGCAGGTCAGATCAAGACCGGTGCGCCAGCGCGCTCGGATCGTGTCGCGAAGTACAACCAGCTCTTGCGGATCGAAGAAGAGCTCGGCTCGCGTGCGGTCTATCCGGGTTGGGCAGCGTTTCCGCGCCGTGGTACCGCGTGAGCCTCGACCTGCGTAGGACAAAGATTGTTGCGACGCTCGGCCCGTCCTCCGAGTCGCACGAGGTCATTCGCGACCTCGTGCTCGCCGGAATGGACACGGCGCGCCTGAACTTCTCTCACGGCAGCCATGAGGATCACGCTGCGCGCGCAGCCACCGTACGCGAGGTTGGGCGGGAGCTTGGGAAGCCGCTTGCGATCCTCGCCGACCTGCAGGGGCCAAAGATTCGCCTTGGCGTGTTGCCGGAGCCGCGGCTGCTCGAGATGGGTTCGACGGTGACGTTGACGGGCGAGAAGAACCACACGGGCGACGAGCTCGTGGTCGCTCCTGATGTGATTCTTGATGTGCTTGTGCCGGGCCACGACGTGTTGATCGACGACGGTCTCGTGCGGCTTCGTGTGACGCACGTTGCTGGTGGCAAGGCGAAGTGCGACATCATTGTTGGGGGCGTCGTGAAGTCGAACAAGGGCGTGAACCTGCCTGGTGTGCCGATTCCGATTCCGTCGTTGACGCCGAAGGATCTCCGCGACCTTGAGTTCGCGCTTGAGCTTGGTGTCGAGTACGTGGCGCTGTCGTTTGTGCGGGCGGCTGCCGATGTGCGTGAGCTGCAGGCGATCATCCGCAAGCATGGGTCGAGCACTCGGGTTGTTGCGAAGATCGAGAAGAGCGAGGCGATTGACGATCTCGACGCGATCCTTGCTGAGTCGGATGCGCTGATGGTTGCGCGTGGTGATCTCGGTGTTGAGATCGGGGCTGCGCCTGTGCCGCTGCTGCAGAAGAAGATCATCAAGCGCGCGCTTGAGGCGGGTAAGCCCGTGATCACCGCGACGCAGATGCTTGAGTCGATGACGGAGCATGCCGAGCCGACGCGTGCTGAGGCGAGCGATGTTGCGAATGCGATTCTCGACGGAACGTCGGCTGTGATGCTCTCGGGCGAGACTGCTGCTGGCAAGTATCCGGTCGAGGCGGTGCGCACGATGGATTCGATCGCGCGTGTGGTTGAGCCGTCGGTTGTCTATCGCCATCCGACGTCGGGTGAGCGTGAGCCTGATGTGCGTCGCGCGATGTCGAATGCGGCATGTGATTTGGCTGAGATGCTTGATGCGAAGGCGATTTTGGTGGCAACCCTTTCGGGTCGTACGGTGTCGGAGATTGCGCGTTTGCGTCCGGGCCGCCCGATGATCGGGCTGTCGCATAGCCGTTTGGCGGTGACGCAGATGGCGCTTGAGTGGGGTGTGTTGCCGCTCGTGATGCCCGAGACGCGTGACCTCGACGATCTGTGGGCCCGCACGATTGAGACTGCACGCTCGGCGGGTGCTGTGTCTGCCGGCGACCTTGTGGTGATGATCGCGGGGACGGCCGTGAACCTTTCCGGCTCGACCAACGTGATCAAGGTCGACATCGCGTAGCACCCCTCGGGGGCTGATCGACTCACCGATCCGCGAGGCAATCTGGCACGCCTTCGGTCGCCAACTGCGAGCGCACCTCCCGGTGTCCCACCCGTCCGCGCAGGCCACGTCCTGGGGACAGTCCCCAAATCGAGGGGGAGCGTGGGCGCGAGCGGGAATCTTCGGCGCGCGTTGCGAAAAGAGGGCGCTTTGCAGGTCTTTGAGGCTTGAGGGTAGTTGGTGATTTACGGCTCGGAATTCGCTGCGGGCCGCGCGCGGCGGCGCTCAAAATGCAAATCCGCAACAACGTTCGTTGCGGGAACTTCGCACTCAAAGCGCTGAGCGAATGCGGACAGAATCCCCGGCCGAATGTGCAACTCCGCGTGCGAACGCGACAGGCACGTCCGGAACCGGCGGCAGGACCTCACGCGGCCAGAGAGAAGGACAGGGCGTGCTGCTGCGTGCCCTCAGACGTCCAACCAACCTGCTCGCGCTCGGCGGGCTGGTGCTGGCAGGCTTCCTCTACTGGAAGCCGATCGGCGCCTACATGCACACCAAACAGATCCTGCAGCAGCGTCAGGCAGAAGTCGTGCGGCTGCAAACGCAGAACGCAAGCCTGAAAACGCGGATCGACGAAGCAGGGACAGGTGATGCGCTCGTCCGTGAGGCGCGACGCCTCGGGCTCGTGAAGCCCGGCGAGCGCCTCTTCATCGTTCGTGGCATCCAAGCCTGGCGCGCGAAACACCGCCAGGCCGGCTGATGGACGACCGCGCGGCGCTTGAGCGTCAGCTCGGGCGTCCACCTCGAGCGTTCCGGCGCGTCGCGGTGCGCTGCCCGTTTGGACACCCAGCGGTCGCCGAGCAGGAGCCGTACGCGGCCGATGGCACCCCTTTTCCGACGGCGTTCTGGCTGACCTGCCCGCACCTCGTCACGCAGATCTCGCGCCTGGAGGCCGGCGGAGGGGTCGAACGCTGGTCGCAGGCTTCCCGGGACGACCCGACGCTCGCAGCGAGCCTTGCAGCGGCGCAGGCGACCCAGCGTGCCCTCCGGCCTGAGCTCCCAACGGGAATCGGTGGCTCAGCGCGCGACGGCAGCTTGAAGTGCCTGCATGCCCATGCCGCCTTCGCGCTCGCGGTACCGCCCTACGAACTCGGCGATCGGATCTTGGCTGAGGCAGGGCCGCTCTGGCCGCGGGGAGGATGCTGCACCGCTCTATGATCCAGGCCCCGTGGACATCGACCTTGCGCGGCAACAGTGGGACGACGGCCTCCGGCGGGTCGAGTCGGCGCGGTCCGATGCGACCCGATACTGGTTCCTCCACACACAGGTGGATGCGGTGACGTCGGAGCTTCGGCGGCGCTTGGGAGCGACGTACACCCTCGACGAACTCGCCGACGAGTACGGCGCATCGGACAGGTGGGCGCGCGATGTCGTCGACTCGATCGACCCCGAGGCGCCGCCTGCCGGCGATGTCGGAACGGTCACCGACGCGGCCTTCCATCTCTACGCGCGCGGCGCACAGGACTACCACCCGTGACCGTTGGCTTCTCCCGCGCCCCGCGGAGGGGCGATCGTCGGGTCGTGTACGGCCTCGTGGGCGTGCTGGCCATTGGCGTCGTGTTTGCGGCGGGGATCATGCTCGGCGAGTCACTGCATGACACCTCGCTCCGTACGGGAACGCAGACCCTTGTGCGCACGCTCGATCCGCTACCGATTGCGCCCGCTGAGCACACGGTGACCATGACCGTGACGACCTCCACGGCCGCCGCTGCATCGCCAAATACGTCGCCCGATGGCAGCGGTTAGCGGCAAATCTAGGCGAACCTCACGTCGCGACGCCGCTGACGTGAACCTTTTGTGAGGGTGGCCGGCAACTCTCACACCTTCCGGTAGATTCATCTGGCTATGAGCTTTATCCCGCAGGCAACGTCGCGGCGGGATGCCGGGGGGCAACCAGAGTGGCTGACGTTGGGTCAGGCTGCTCATTTCCTTGGTGTCGCGCAATCGACGATCCGAAAATGGTCGGACACAGGACGTGTGCCGGCGTTCTACACGCCCGGAGGTCATCGTCGGTACCGGCGCGAAGATCTTGACCGCTTCGTCGCCCAGTCGGGGCCGTCGCCGCGTGAAAGCGTTGTGGTGTCGACGGTGCTTGTGGTCGACGACGACAGTCGGGTGCGCGAGTTCTTGCGCGTCAGCCTTGAGGTTGAGGGTTTCTCGGTGCGTGAGGCGGGGGATGGTGCGGAAGCGCTCGCGTCGATCGAAGAATTTGCCCCCGACCTCGTGCTGCTCGACGTAGTGATGCCGGGGATCGACGGCTGGGAGATGCTCCGCCGAATGCAGGAGCTCCACGGCGCGATCCCCGTGATCCTCTTTAGTGGCCAGCTGGATCACGCGTCGCTTTCCGAGGCGGCCAGGCGTGGCGCGAGTGGAGCGATCGGGAAGCCGTTCGATCCGCAGGCGCTCGTTGAGCGTGTGCGTCAGGTCCTCGCTCCGAACTAGTCGAGGTTCCCTCCGTACGCCCGACCCGCGACAATGGCGGGGTGCTGGCGTGGGATCACACTTTTGAGCGGTGGATCGTCGATCACCGTATCCACGCGCTAAACCCGCTCGTTAAGGGGCTGACCTACGCGGGGACGTACGGCCTGCTGTGGATCGCGATTGCCGCGGTGCTCGCCGCCGCGCTGCGCCGACGACAGATCTTCCTCGCCGTGCTGATCGCGGACGCCGCGGCGGAGTTCTCGACCGATGCGCTCAAGGCGTTGACAGACCGCGCACGGCCGGCGCTACACACGCTTGTCGCCGAGCCGTCGAGCTCGTCGTTTCCCTCAGGGCATGCCGCGACGAGCTTTGCCTGCGCCGTCGTGCTCGCGGGGCTCGTACCGCGAGTCCGTGGCGTGGTGATCGTGCTGGCAACCCTCGTGGCGCTCTCGCGGCTGTACGTGGGCGTGCACTTCCCGACAGACGTTCTGGCCGGTGCGGCGTGGGGTGGGGCGATCGGCCTTGGCGTGCTGACGCTCGCGCGTCGCCGTCGCGGCTAGCGGGCGCTAGAGCTCGTCGCCGGCGCGCAAGATGCCGCCCGCGATCACGGTGAGCGATGCGAGCAGGCTGATCCACAGCCCGACGCCGCGGCTATTTGCCGGCAGGACTGCGTCGGGAATCGAGATCACGCGGATGAGGATGAAGACGGTTGAGAGAGCGCCGAGCCCGATCACAACGAGCGGCTCCGGCATCGTCGGCGGCAGCTGCAGCCCGAGACGGCGCAGTGACGTGACAAGCAGGGTGGCGAGACCGAGGAGCAGGACGAGCTTGCCGATGAGGCCGGTGTGCCAGCCGATCACCGACAGCGTGACGCCAACACCGGGGCCGGCGTACCAATCCATGAACACCGACAGGGCGAGCACGATTGCGCCGACGCGCGTAATCAGCTCGCCGGCACCCCAGAGTCCAGCGGTCAGCGGGTGGGGTTCGGCACCGCGGTCGTCGTACTCGGGTGCGGCTTCGTAGTTCGCGTCGAAGAAGTCGGGTGCGTCCATGTCAGAAGTCTAGATCCCGAACGTCCGTTGCACGTCGGCCCATACGAGCAGGATGAGTACGGCGGTGACCATGAAGAGGGTGCCGATCACGACCCAGAACCGGGCGCTGGAGCTGCGCGCGTCGTGCTGGCGGACCATCCGCGCTTCTCTCCGAGCTTTCTCGAGGAGGTAGCGTCGTTCGATCGCGGAGGGGTCGAGTGAGGGAGCCTCTTCGAGGTGAGGCGGCTCATGTCGAATGGCCGCGGAGCGGTTCGCAGACCGTGCCATGTCTCCAAGCCTAGTCGATTCGAGACACGGAGAGGTGATCGTCGGCAGACTGGGGTGGTGGACGGCAGGCCATTGAGCATCCAGCGGAGGCCCGGAACCGAGCCGCTCGTGATCGCGCATCGTGGTGCGTCGGTCGCCGCGCCACCCAATACGCTCGCCGCGTTTGCAGCTGCGGCCGACGCGGGTGCGGATCTTGTCGAGCTCGATGTTCTGGGGTCACTGCGTGTGGGTCATTCGGAGGCGGAAGTCACGGCGGAGGCGCCGTCGCTCGACGAGGCGCTCGCATTGCTCGCGCAGCTCGGGCTTGGCGCGCACGTCGATATGAAGGTGCAGGGGATCGAACGCGCCGTCGTGGCGGCGCTTGCACGAAACGGGCTCCTTGAACGTGCGTTGATCTCGACGACCTGGACTCCGTCGCTGCGTCGGCTGGCACACGCGGCGCCCGATTTGCCGCGCGCGATTGGCTATCCGCGCGACCGGCTGTCGGTCTCGCGCTTCTCGTGGCCGCGGCCAATTACGAGGGGTGGCGCCGCTCTGCTGCGCTCGGTGATGCCGGTGCGGCTCCCGGCGCTTGCCGCGTACGCGAAGGCAGACATCTTGGCGCTGCATCACACGCTCGTCTCACGTGCGGCTGTCGAAGCGGCACATCGGCGCCGGATCGCGGTGTTCGTATGGACGGTGAACGACCCCGACGAGGCACGTCGTTTCGATGCGTTTGGCGTTGATGCGATCGTCACCGATGACCCGGCAGGAATCCGGGCCGCGATTCGCGAACAACTCCTGTTACACCGCTAACGGATTATTCACAGGCTTCCGGCTACACTTTCCCGGCTGTGAAGCGGGTTTTGCTGGGCTTTCTCCTTGTCGTGGGGTTTGTCGCAGCCGGAACGTCCTCGTCGCTTGTCCTTGCGGACACCGTGCCGACGTCGACGGATTCGGTTTCGACCGTTCCGACGACGACCACGACGAATACCGTCGCGGTTACCCCTGCCTCGATTCCGGCGGTCTCGAAGGCGAAGGCTGCACCGGCGGCACCGAAGCCGATCCGCCATGGCGTGAAGATCGCGGGCGTTGACGTGTCGGGTCTCGACGCGTCCGCCGCAACCGCGGCCGTCCAGGCTGCGTTTGCGAAGCCGCTGACGCTGAGCGTTGACGGGAAGCCGTTCACGCTCTCGCCGGTGAACATGGCGACGCCGTACATCGACGGGGCGGTGCGCAAGGCGAAGGTCGCGGCCGCCGGAGCGAAGATCCCGCTCGTCGTGAGCGTCAAGGGCTCCGATCTGCGCGCGTTCGTCGC